>QHVY01000042.1:0-2077 GCA_003223695.1 Acidobacteriota bacterium | reverse complement strand
CGCCGTCGACGATCACAGGTACGCCCGTTTGGGTGACGGCCAGTTCGATAGGCAATACTGCCAGCGGACCCGCTGCTGTGGGCAGTTACTCCTGGAAGATTGACAACGGAACGATCACCGCCGGTGCAGATGCCCAGGACATGACGTACACCGCCGGTTCCGCCGGCACACTCACGCTGACGCTGACCACGACCTGGGACAACAAGGCCTGTTCGTCGACGAGTTCGCAAACAGTCGAAGTCGATCCGCAGCCCACGATCACGATCGGCGACGTTCAGCACGCCGAGGGCAACAGCGGTTACACGGCCTTCAATTTTCCCGTGAAGCTGTCGAATCCGAGCTCTCAGAAGGTCACAGTCCAGTACTACACATCGAATTCAACAGCGCTCGCCGGCAGCGACTACGTCGCCGTTCCGCTCATGATGTTGACTTTCAATCCCGTTATAGATCCGACGACGAAGTATGTGACGGTCCAGGTGATCGGCGACACGAAGAAGGAGAACAACGAGCTCTTTGGCGTGATCATCATAAATCCGACGAATGCGACGCTCGCGGCAAAGGTCAAAGGCTGGGGATACATTCTCAATGACGATTAGTGGGTAAGGGCCGACTTCAGCACATCATCGATCCCGTCGGCGTTTTGCAGGATCGTATGCGCGCTGAACAGAATGAATCCGACAGCCTGACGCTCGTCGCGAACGAGAGCGATCTGCTGCGCAATTTCCGCTCGATTCGCCGGACGATTGATAGTGATGCCGGCGACGATGCCGCGTCCGAGGCGATCCTGGCGGGACCACCAGTGGAGGAGGGCGGGAAAACTCTGCTCGCGCCTTGCGATCGGCCAGTAAAGTTGCGGCGCGAGGTAATCGACCCATCCTTCCTGCAGCCACAGTTTTGAATCGGCGTAAATTTTTTCGTATGCGTCGAAGCCGCGAATCTGCCGCGGATGGCGCGGCCGCCAAATGCCGAACGGGCTGATCCCCAACTCCACTTTAGGCCGGATCGCTTTCACACTCGCGTAGAGATCGTGTACGAAGCCGTTGATGTTGTCGCGCCGCCACTCCTCGCGCGTAAGCGGACCGTGATAGCTCTGCCATGTCGGCTCGTCCGGAAAATCCAGATTGTTCTCCGGGTAGGGATAGAAATAGTCATCGAGGTGAACGCCGTCGATGTCGTAGCGGCGAACGACGTCGGTAATTACATCGATCGCTCGCTGGCGCACGTCGGGATCGCCGGGATCCATCCACACGAATCGTCCGTAGTTGTACGCGCGTAGCGCTGTCGTCGGATTTCCGCGAAACGGATTGAACCACGCATGGAGCTCCAGCCCGCGCGCATGCGCTTCGGTGATCGCGAATGCGAGCGGATCGTAATCGGGCGCTTGATCACCAAGAAAAACTGACCACGGCTCGAGCGTCGATGGATAAAACGCATCCGCCATCGGCCGCACCTGCAGAAAGATCGCATTGAGGTGAACCGCCGCGGCGCGATCGAGTATCGCGATCAGCTCCTGCTGCTGTTGCTCAGAAGTTAGATCGCGGCGCGACGGCCAGTCTCCGTTGTTCACCGTCGCCACCCAGAGGCCGCGCAGTTCCCGCGCTCGATGCGGGCGAGGGTTCGTTGAGATGCAACTACTTAGGATGACGATGGTTAGAAGGAGTGGAAATTTGTGGACATAAGTGGAGAATAGTGGTAGAAACGGTCGTTGAACCAAGTCAAGGGAACTCAATGTTCTCATGGGGCATGCCCCCGCCCGTGTCGACGACAAAGGGCGGCTGAAGATCCCGACGGATTTTCGGAAGCTCATTGAAGAGAAGTATGGCGCCGACTGCTTCATCACGTCGATCGATGGTGAGCGCGCGATGGTCTATCCGCTGCCGGTCTGGTACGACTTTCAGGCGCGGCTGGCGAAGGTGCCATCGACATCGGTCGCCAAAGCGAAGCTGCTGGAACGCGTCAATTACTTCGGCCAGCCGGCGACCTTTGATGTGCAGGGGCGCGTGCTGATCCCGTCGATTTTGCGCGAAGTCGCCGGCATTGCCGACGACGTCGTCGTCCTCGGCAGCACCGATCACCT
>QHVY01000041.1 GCA_003223695.1 Acidobacteriota bacterium | reverse complement strand
TCGATTCACGCAACTGCCTACCCCGCGGAAATCGTAGTGGTCAACGATGGGGGCACGCAGCCGGACGCGCGCGATGTGCGACTCGTCAATCTCGCACAATCCGCCGGCCGTTCGGAAGCGATGAATCGCGGCGTCCGCGCCGCGAAGTCTGCGTTCATCGCTTTTCTCGATGACGACGATCTCTTCTATCCCGAGCATCTCGAGACACTCAGCGCCGCTGCACGCTCCACCCAGGATGTGGCGTGGTACACCGACGCCGTCTCCGCATTCGCGCGCGCCGGCGAAACGTATTCGCGAATGCGGATTTTCGGTCAGGATTTCGATCGGCAACAGCTGCTCGTTGATAACTACATTCCATTGCCGACACTCCTCGTTCCACGCGAGACTTTCCTTGACCTCGGCGGCTTCGATCCGGCATTCGATCTGTTCGAAGATTGGGATTTCCTGATTCGCCTTTCGCAGCGCGGTTCGTTCACGCACGTGCCGCGCATCACGTGCGAAATCCGCCACATCGAAGGAGCGGGATCGATCACGCTCGAGTCGCCCGAGGGGTCGGCGAGGTTTCGACAGGCGAAGCTGCAGATCTGGAAAAAGCACGCCGATCTCATCAACGAAAACCTAATCGCCAGCGTTTTTGAAAATCAGAAGCGGCGTCTCGTCGCCGTGTACAACGACGCTGTGGAAGCAAAGGGCCTGCAGAATCACATGGAGATCGACATCGCCCGCCTGGGACGCGAGAAGGCCACGCTCAGCGGAGAAATTCAGGCGCTGCACAATCGAGTCAATGAGGCACTCATGCGCATCAGCCATCTCGAAGGAGCGAACGCCGAGATTCGCAATGCGCTCGCTGCTGCGGAGGCGGACCGTCACGAGAAGGGCGTGCGCCTCAAGGATCTGCAGGCGGCGTTCTCCGAATCGCAGCAGACGAACGCCGCGCTTTTCGGTGAGGTGTCGCGGCTGCAGGAGCTGCTCGACATGATTTACAAGTCGCGCACTTGGAAGCTGCACGAAATTGTTGAACGGATGAAAGGGCGGGCGTGAGTCGCATTCTCCTCGTCTGTCCCGAGCCTCTCGGACACCGTCAACCGGCAGGCATCGGCATTCGTTTTCTGGAGATGCAGAAAGTCTTGCAAGCGGACGGTCACGCGGTGACACTCATTTCGCCGCCGATCACTCCTGAAGATCTCCTTCGACACAGCAACGATGCTGATGTCGCGATCGTGCAAGGTCACATCGCGAACGATTTGTTTGCGCATGCGCGACCGATTCCGACGGTTGTCGATCTCTACGATCCGTTCATCATCGAGAACCTGCATTATTACGAAAGCCGCGGTTCGGAAGTGTTCACTCACGATCACGCGACCGTCGTGAATTCCCTCCTTCACGGCGATTTTTTTCTCTGCGCCTCGGAATCGCAGCGCTTGTTCTGGCTGGGCATGATGCTGGCGGTCGGACGGCTGAATCCGATGGCCTTCGATGCGGATCCGAATCTCGACGCGCTGATTCGGATCGCGCCGTTCGGAGTGCCGCCTCCACGCGAACGCGCCGCCGCGACTGAGCCGGCCGTGCTCTTTGGCGGCATTTACGATTGGTACGATCCGATCCTGGCAATCGACGCCATCGCGCTCGCGCGCGAGTCGCTGCCGCAAATCTCGCTCACGTTTACGAAACATCCCAATCCTGAATTGACGCCACAAGGAAAATTAACCGAGGCGATGCAGCATGCGAAGAAGCGCGGTTTGCAATTCGTCCGATTCGAACCGTGGTTCGAGTACGAGCGCCGCGGTGAGTTTTTCGAGCGGTTCGCTTTGGCGCTGCTCACGTTTCCGCAGTCGCTGGAAACCGAGCTGTCGATGCGCACGCGCGTCTACGACTATTTGTGGGGTGGACTGCCGATCGTCAGCAGCTCCGCTCCCGGAACCAACGAAATCCTGACGCGCTATCGCTGCGGCACCATCGTGCATGAAGCGACACCGCGCGCGTTTGCCGACGCGATCCTGCGAACCTTCGCCCAGCAAAGCACGATGCGATCGGGGACGCGCGACTTCGTCCGCGAACATCAGTGGCCGGAGGCGCTGCAGCCATTGCGCGATTTCTGCCGCAAGCCGCGCATCGACACGAACAAGGACGCTTTCGCTGTGCGCATGCAGGTTCCCGAGCGGCCGCCATCGATTCTCGCTCGGCTGAAACGCCGCATCGGAGGCGCGTCCTGAGCGCTGTCGATGTCATCATCATCAACTGGAACGGCCGCGGGGACACGCTCGCCTGCCTCGAGGCTGTGTTCGCGCAAACAGCAGATGTCGAAACCGCGACCGTGACCGTTGTCGACAACGGCTCGAAAGACGGCAGCATCGGAGCGATCGCCAGGAAATATCCGCAAGTACGCCTGCTGCCGCTTGGAAAAAATTATGGCTTCACTGGCGGGATCGCAGCAGGAATTGCGCGGTCGCCCGGACGCAATGTCATTTTCCTCAACAACGACGCCGTGCCGCAGCCCGGCTGGCTCGCGACGCTGGTACGCGCGATCGAAGACGCACCGGCCGATGTGACCTCAGTGGGCGGAAAAATCGTCGACATGAGCGGCCAGTTGATCGACTTCGTCGGCGGCGTGATGACGTTCGATGGTCACGCATTCCAGAACGGCTTTCGTTATCCGGTCGGCTCGCGAGGTGAGCCGCAGAGCGGAGATGAGCTGTTTTTTCCGTGCGGCGGCAACATGATCTCGCGCCGCGAAGCATTCCTGTCGCTTGGCGGCTTCGACGACGACTACTTCGCGTATCTGGAGGATGTCGACTTCGGATGGCGATCGTGGCTCGCCGGCCAGCGCGTGCTGTACGAGCCGCGCGCGGTCGTTCGCCACACCTCCTCCGCGACCAGCATCCGGCTGGGCGACTTCGAACGTGGCGTGCTGTTCGAACGGAACGCGTTGCAGACAGTCCTAAAAAATTACGAAGACGATCTTCTGCGCAACGTCGCCGGCTCGATTTTTTACGCCTATCTACATCGGCTGCATCACTACACGACCTCGCGAAATCCCGGCGCCGGGGAGCTGAAACGCGAGCCGCTTTCGGCCGGCGCGCCCTCGCGCAACGGATTCTGGTCGCGCGTTTTCCGTGGAAGAAGGCCTCTGGCGACGATCGAGGACCCGCTGACGGCGATGCAATTCCGCGCGTTCGAATGGATCGTTACTCACGCCGATCGCATCGCCGACAAGCGAGCGATTGTGCAGCGCCTGCGGCGGCGATCCGATCGCGAGATTTTCGAGCGCTTCCCGCTGCACGTCGTGCCGACGTATCCGGGCGACGATGCGCTGATGAGTAGTCCGCTCTTCCGTCTGCTGCGGCCCGACGTTGCGTCGGTGGAGAAAAATCTGGATGAGATCATGCGAAGGGAGCCGTTGTCACCCCGAGCGTGAGCGAGGGGCCGGGCCGTATGCGGGACGCGAGAAACCATAGTCCGCGCGCCGCTCGCCAACGTGGCGCCGGCTCTCCAGCCGGCGCGAGCCGACTGAGAGTCGGCTCTACGTCCTGGTGGCGTCGATTTCTCGCCCGCGGTGTTTTCTGGCGGTGGTTGCTCCGCTACGCGGTTCTCAATGTGCCAATCTGGATCGAACCGGTGGTCATCGCGTCATGGTCGCTGTTTTTTCTGCTCTGGGCATCGGCCCGCCGCGGCGTCATGCGCAATCTGAAAGCGATCAAGCCAGGATCGACCTCCGTCGCCAATTTTTTTCGCTCCTATCGCGTCTTCTGGAACTTCGCGTGGACGCTCGCCGACAACGTGCGCTTCAAGGAATCGCACGTAATTCCCGATTGGGAGTTCACGGGTTACGAGCACTTCGAGGCAATGCAGACGAGCGGCGGCGCGATCCTTCTCACCGCTCACATGGGCAGCTACGACCTCGGCGCCCATCTCTTCGCGGAACGGTCGGGACATCGCATCATCATGGTCCGCGCTCCGGAAATCGATCCCGAAACGCACGAATTCGAAGAAAAACATAGAGCGGAAGAGCTGCGGGTCGAGTTCAACGTCAAAGCGAGCGACCTTGCCCTCGATCTGCTGCACGCGATCCGAGAGGGAGGCATCGTCGCCGTTCAAGGCGACCGCGTGACGCAAGGAATCGCCGATCTTCCGGCGACGCTGTTCGGGAAGCCGACGCGACTTCCTGCGGGACCGTTCGCTTTGGCGATGGCCGCGCGAGCTCCGATTCATCCGGTCTTCATCGTCCGCGTCGGCCGGAGGCGTTACCGCGTCATCGCCTTTCCGCCGATCACGATCGCACCGACGCGCGAGCGTGACACGGCATTCGCCGCGGCACTCGAGACGTGGACGAAGGAGCTCGAAGACGTGATTCGCACGCGGTGGTACCAATGGTTCACGTTCGAGCCGTTCTCGCCGGAGCTCGCTGAATGAATCGCCATCATTTTGCATTGGCGCGCTTGATCGCCCACTTCGTGGAGGACAGGCAATCCTGCCTGTCCGGCACTATCCTGCTCGCGAACGATCGTGATCAGAGCGCGATCGAAAATTACTCAGTGGCGATCTGGTTTTACGTGACCACCGTCTGCTACATCGCCGCCGTAGTCCCGTGGCTATTGGCGATTCCGCTTGCAGTTGTGGCCATTTCTCTACCGCTTCTTTCAGGCGCCGGTATGAAGGCGAATGGACAGATCCTCATGCTGCTGCAATTTTCGGCGTCGGCGTACTTTGCCACAGCGTCAGGCCCCGTCAAATATGTTGCATGGTTATTCTTGATCGTATTCTTTATGAATTCGGCAGCATGGATACTCGCACGATGGCTCGAAATCTGATCGTCGGTTTTGCCTGGCTCTCGCCGTTCATGGCGATCATCATCTGGCCGCACGGACCTTTCGTCGGATTGGCGATCGTCGCCCGCTCGGTCCAGTGTTCACGCGATTTGCGGCCGAGGGGCGCGAGGTGTGGTTGACGATCGACGACGGTCCGACAGACGACACGGCGGCGATTCTCGATCTGCTGGCGAAGACGAATACCAAAGCGACGTTCTTTCTGAAAGGCGCGCTTGCGGCGCAACGACTCGACCTGGTGCGCTCGATCATCAGCAGCGGACACTCGATCGGAAATCATTCGTACACTCACCCATCTGCTTTCTTTTGGTGTCTGCTGCCCGCGTGGGTCTCGGACGAGATCGACCGCTGCAATGAAGTCCTCGGCAACCAGAGTTACTTTCGCGCTCCAGTCGGCATGAAGAATCCGGCGGTGCATCCGTTACTGGCGTCGCGGGCGATGCTCCTAATCGGCTGGACCGCGCGCGGATTCGATACCGTGCGAGCAGATCCGACGCGAGTCGCCGCTCGCATCCTGCGACGCATCGAGCCGGGGGCGATCATCGTCCTGCATCAGGGACGTGCGCACTCGCTCTCCTGCATCGAGAGAGTGATCGACGACGTGCGACAGACCGGCTATTCCTTCGTCGTTCCGGCCGAGGACCGCCTGAAAACGAAGAGATAGTTGTTGAACGGGCTCCGGCCGAACATCGGACGCACCTCGTGCTCGAAATCTCCATTCAGCGACTGTGCGATCGACTCGCGCGTCGGAAAATTCAATTGCTCCGCCTTGAGCCAGCCGCCGATGCGTGCGAACGCCTCCTGCGCGTATGTCAGCCGGTACCGCAACGAGCCGTCACGAATGGCGTCGCGGATCAAAATCATTACACCGGCTTCGGCCGCATTGCGCAGAATCGCCTTCTGATCCTCGTTCGCGAAGTAGTGGAGCACGTCGAGCAAAACGATATTGCCCCGAACCGCGCATCGTGATCGATCCCAACGATCGGCGCCGTGAAGCCGCGCTCGCGAAGATACATCCCGAGAATGCCGACGCCGCATCCGATATCCAGCACCGGCAACTCTGATCCTCTTAAACACTCGAAGGCTGCGTCGTAGACCGGATCGGTGGCCAGCTTCGCGCGAACGTACGAGCGCAGGAATCCGCGCGGATATTTTTGAGCGACGCCGCTCACGGCGAGAGATGCTCGATCAAATCGATCAATTCGGGGAGATTGAACGGCTTCGGCAGAATCGCCGAGACGCCCATCTGCAAAACAGCCTGCGGATCGACGTGAAGATGGGCGGAGAGAACGATGATCGGCACGTGTCCGAGGTGGCCGGTTTCCTGGAGCCGTTGCAGGAAGTCCCAGCCATTGACTTTGGGCATCGCCAGATCGAGCAGGATCACGTTGGGATGATGAATCTTGAGCGCGCGCTGTCCTTCTTCGCCGTCTCCGGCGAGGAGAACCTGAAATCCATGCTGGCGCAGCGCGGCGGCGAGCATCCCGCGCAGCGGCATGTCGTCATCGATCACCAGCACCCGCTTGCGATCAACGTCACTGATGCGCTTTTCTCCGACTGGATTCTGCGCCTGGACTTCGTTCATGAAGAACCTAATTCTAGCCGACGGCTGAGACCGACATGCAGAAGGCTGGCCAAGATCAGAAGAGGTCCGAGTCGCCCATCGTGTAGTAGAGCGCCTGTCGAATGCGCTCGGTTGCGTCAGGCATTACGAACGGAACGCACATCACGGACAAATCCTGCGGCTCGGGCTCGGCGATGAACCCCGCGCGCTGGAGGACGTCCGCAAGCCACTTCGGCCGCGGCGGAAACCACGCTTCGATGCGCTCGACAGGATAGCCAGGGACGACATGGCGCAGAAGGACTTCGATTGCGCCAGCATGCCGCGGATCAAACAGCGCGTCGCCCCAAAGCAGCCGCTTCTCGCGAATTCGGAAGACACTCCATCCGACCAGACGCCGCCATTTACGAATCGCAACAATGAAGGCGCCGCGGTCAGGACAGTCCACGTAGCGCCATCGCAAGTATCGCGCATCGCGACGCACAAGAAATCGATATGCAGGCGCGACTCTCTCGAACAAGCGATCGAATTCCTCGCCCGGCTGCGTCACGAGCTCGAGCTGATAGCCGCGGATCCAGCGGCTCGCGCGAGCGATGCCTTTCAACGGAAGCTCGCGACGCCAGTAGGACACGGGCTCGACTCGATCGCTGCGCAGGAAACGCAGCGAGAATCTTTGAATATTCGCGACATTGAAGCCATAATTATACGCGATTTTATGTTCACAGAATGTTGTATAAAAATGTAGGGCTGTGTGGCCGAGGATGCTGGTCGGACCGCGGCCAATGTGGCGGACCGACGGATCGGTCATCGTGTCGCCGATCTGATGGGCGACGAGCTCGCGTCCGCCCTCCACAAACGGAATGGGATAGCCGGCGTAGTGTCCGACGAGTCGGCCGTCGGCATCGAATGTGAGGCTGATGTGCGCAGTTCCATACGGATTCTGCAAATACTTCCAGTGAAAATGCTCGAGCGTCCTCGGAGCATGAAAACAGCGCGCAAAGAGGTCGAGAATCGCCGTCTCGTCACCCGCTTCGTACGCGCGGGTGACGAACCGATCGTCAGCGGGCATGCGTCGGTTCCACCGAGCGGATCGCGCGAACGTCCATCGGTGGTCCGGCGCGGCGCTTGGCGATGATGCGGATCGAGCCGGAGCTGACAAGCAGCGGATCCGGCAGAATGCGCAGGATCGCGTTTGCAATCGGCGCGAGTGCCGGCCATCGCGTAGCAACCCAATGCCGGAGGAATCGGTGATCGCGATACTCGAATGCCGGAGAGACCGCGGCGATCTCGAAACCGGAATGCTCGAGAAGCTCGATCAGCGCCGACCGCGAATAGAGAATGAGATGCGTGCGGAAGTTGTGAGCCATCCGCGTCCGCTCACTGATCAGATAAAGAATGCCTTCCGTGTCGAACGTCGTCAGCAACAAAACTCCGCCCGGCTTCAACAAATCTTTCATGCGAGCGAGCGCGTCGTGCGGATCGGGCATGTTCTCGAACACATGAAAAAGCGTAATGGCATCGAACGCGGGACCGGTGTTGACGAATCCGGTGAGGGCCGAACAATACACTTCCAGCCCTTTTCCGCGAGCCGCACGCGCGATCGCCACGGCTGTGTCGATGCCCACGTATTCGTATTCGCGCGACGCAGCGGCGCCGAACGTTCCGTCGCGAACTCCGATTTCCAGAATGCGGGCGCGCGAGGCGACCTGCTTTCGCAACGCAGCGAGTCTGCTAAAACTCGTCTTCTCGCGCGCCGTTTGCGCGTGCGCTGTTTCGTCGCTCGTTTCTGCAGCGGGCGCGTTCGGGCGCAATTCTCTGCGCACCGGCTGCGCATCGTCGGTCACGTCGAAGTGATTGAGATACCGTGACTTACAGCGACTGCAGGCCCGAACGACGTTGCCCGGAATCTGGGCCCAACTCCACACTTCGGACGAAAAACAAACCGGACAACGACGCGGCGCGCGATAACCATTGCTGCGATCCGTGAGCCGAATTGCGATCACCGAACGGAATCCGCTGATCGCGCCGAACGACGGTTTCGCATTCGCGTTCGAGTTGGCGTGCAGCGACTCGATCCTGAATCCATACTTGTTCGCCAGGTACGCAAGCTCGAGATCGAATCCTCCGTCATTGATTTTTGATTCGCCGATGAGAAGCCGCGCGGCATCTGAAGAAAATGCTTTGAGGTGCAGCCGCGGATCAGGAAGGATCGGAACGAGAAACCATCGAAGCACGGCGCTGCTGGCCGAGGCGAGATTTCCGAAGACGACTTCCGCGGAGCCCGACTCGATCAGCGCGACTGCGTCGCCGATCGCGTTCACCGGATACGGCAGGTCGGAATCGACGATGACAATCACGCTCCCCTTCGCCTCCGACGCTCCTCGGCGGATCATCGCGCCGTAACCATCGCCGTCGCGTGAGTCGAGCACGCGCACGTCGAACTCGAACCCGGTCGTTTGCAGATATTGCTCAACCGACTCGAGCGTCGACGGCAGCTCGGGCGCAGGTCCCGTCAATGGGACGAGAATCGACACGCTGGTCGAGCTCATGGCCGTATTCTAGCCTTGGCGTACGTTCGAACCACTCGCGCTGAGGCCGCCTCGATGACGCGCAGGTAGAGGACCTCGCTGCGGTACGCACGCCACACCTCGTCGGGTATAGCAACGCTGGTCGTGTTCGGAAAATGGCCTGCGGCCGTTTCGAATGACGGCAACGGAGAAGCCTCGATCACAAGTCCGCTTCGGTCAATGCGGATGTCGCCTTCCAGAGCCTCGGCACTGGTCGCGATCGCCGGCTTTTCGATCGATTTGATCAAACGCGCCAAACGAGGTCCGCTCCACTTAGTCAGGTATGCCATTTCGGACCGCGCGTACTCAGCGGCGGCAGACTCCGATGCTGCTGCGCTCTGGTTGTAAACGTGCCTACAATGAGCATCCGGCACGTAGAGAATGCCGCCGTGCAATCGGCGCTGAAAATCGATCTCTTCGAAATAGAGATGAAACCGCTCGTCAAAGCTGCCGAGGCGATCGAAAGCGGATCGGCGAATGGCCATGATCGCGCCGGAGATCGCCGGCACCGGAGTTGGTTTCGTCAGAGACCAGAAGGCCAGCCGTCTCTTGATTCGCTGCCGATCGCGACTGCGCCGCCATCGCGCGAAGCGGCTGGCAATCGCGGCGTCGAACGCATCGGCGCCCGTATGCAGATCGCTTGGCGGAAGAAACCAGGCGAACGCGTCATCCCAGAAAAGTGCGGGGCCGGCGACATCCGCGTTGCTATCAACGAGCCGATCGATGGATCCTGCGCCAAAACGAACATCGGCATTCGCGACGATCAAAACCTCACCGTCGCATTTCGCTCGCGCGCGATTGATCGCCGCTCCATAGCCGAGGTTTTGATCGGGAGTGATGAGGATTTCGGCGTGCGCCCGAAGAGCTTCTGCTTCACGAATGTCGACGCTGTTGTCGACAACAATGACTTGCAGATCCGTTTGTGATGCCGCGCGCGCCGTTCGAATGGCGTCAACGGCGAGTGATGCTGAACGATAGTTGACGACGATCAGCGATGCGCTCGCCGGCATCAGCGGCCAACCACTGCCGCCGCGACGGGCTCCATCGACCAGCGATGATCGACACTCATCAGACCGATCTCATATCGATCGCCGCTGATCGAAAAGGCCGGACGCACATCGCGCCGATCGAAGACCGTGATCGCGTTCTCGTCGCCGACAAAAGCGATGATCGAGTACTCGCCGCGATTGAGCGGCACGCGTTGCAACTCCACTGTGAAGTCGTATTCGTTTCTGCCATGCAGCGGCTCGATTCCATCAGAATGCGTGCCGACAGCGAAGCACTGCAGATCATCCGCCGATCGATGCACTCCCAGAATCACGTGGACCGGCTGCGCAGGATTGTCGGAATGAACGCGCACGCGGAACTGAATGTCCTCCCCCCGCTCGAAGAGGTCGCGAGGACTGCCGCTGCTGTCGCAAACGATGATGTCGCGGAAGCGTACCGGCGAGAACGGACGCTCGCGCTCCGGCTCTCCTTCGCTCGCCGGCAGCGCGCGGTCGCGCTGCAACAGAAACGATTCGTACTCGTGCACCACATCGAGCGTCGGTCCGTAGCGCATGACCGATCCATGATCGAGCCACAGCGTCCGGCGGCAGATCGTCGTCACGTGATACATCGCATGCGAACAGAAAAGAATCGTTTTGCCGTTCTGCTGAAACTCGCGGATACGGTCGACGCACTTCTTCTGAAAATGACCATCACCGACTGCGAGCGCCTCGTCAATCACGAGAATGTCGGGATCGACATTGACGGCGACGGAAAACGCCAGACGCATGTACATGCCGGATGAATACGTCTTCACTGGCCGGTCAAGAAATGTTCCCAGCTCGGAAAACTCCAGAATCGCCGGCAGCTTGCGTTTCACGTCCGATGGCGATAGCCCGAGAATCGTGGCATTGAGAGCGGCGTTGTCGCGGCCAGTGAACTCCGGATGAAAGCCCGTGCCCAACTCGAGAATGGATGCGATCGTGCCGAACGATTCAATCGTCCCGCTCGTCGGACGCGTCACGCTGCACAAAAGTTTGAGCAACGTGCTCTTGCCGGCGCCATTCTGTCCGATGATGCCGAGCGCTTCGCCGCGCTCGACCTCGAATGTCACATCCTGCAGCG
>QHVY01000040.1 GCA_003223695.1 Acidobacteriota bacterium | reverse complement strand
GACCACGGCCTCGGTCACGAACATCGAGAAGAAAACAATCGATGCCTCACAATTCGCGATGCCTAGCGGCTACACGAAGGTCGATGACCCTGTGACGAAGATGCTGAAGGCGCTGAAGCAGTAGTGTAGCGGCGGGCTTCAGCCCGCCGCTACACGTCCAGCAACTCTTTCAGGATCTCATTCGCCAATTCGGCTTTCGCTTTGCCTCGCGTCTGCTTCATCAACTGACCGACGAGGAATCCGAATACCTGCGTCTTACCGCCGCGATACTGCGCGACCTGCGTCGGATGCTGCTCGACGACTCTCTGCGCGGCGTCGCGAATGACCGCGGGGTCGGCGACCTGTGCCAGTCCGCGGCGTTCGACGATGGCATCAGGCGCTTCTCCGCTTTCCGCCATCTCCTGAAAGACTTCCTTCGCCACTTTGCTGCCGATCGTGCCGGCGTCGATCATGGCGATCAATCGCGCGAGCATCACCGGCTCGATTCGAAAGTGGCCGAGGTGAAGGACTTCGTTGCGAACCCAGTTGGCTGCGGCCTTCGGGTTTCCGCCGCTGGCCACCGCTTCGAAGTAATCCGCCAGCTCGCGTGTGGCGACGAGCGCTTCGGCTTCCGCCGCAGGAATCCCCATCGCGACATATTTCTCGACGCGCGCGTCTGGCATCACTGGTAGCGATCGCGCGACGTCCTCGACCCACGCCCGATCGATGCTCAACGTGAACAGATCGGGTTCGGGAAAGTATCGGTAATCGTGCGCCTCTTCCTTCGAGCGCATCGCTCGCGTCTCGCCGCTCGCCGGATCGAAAAGGCGCGTCTCCTGCGAAACGCGTCCGCCGCCTTTCAGGATCACGATCTGCCGTTGAATCTCGAATTCGATCGCGTTTCGGAGAAATCGGAATGAATTGAGATTCTTGATCTCCGCTCGCGTCCCTAGCGGCTCGCCGGGCCGTCGGATCGACACGTTCGCGTCGCAGCGGAGCGAGCCCTCCTCCATGTTGCCGTCGCAGATTTCGCCGTACATCAGAATCTGCCGGAGGCGGGTGAGGTAGGCATCCGCGTCGACAGCGGATCGAATGTCCGGCTCCGAAACGATTTCGATCAGAGGCACACCGGCGCGATTGAGATCGACAAGCGATGCGTCCGAGACGTGAATCAGCTTCCCCGCATCTTCTTCCAGATGAATGCGACGAAGACGCACGCTGCCGATTCGGCCGCCGGTCGCGAGCGGCTCCTCGAACTGGGAGATCTGATAGCCCTTCGGCAGATCGGGATAGAAATAGTTTTTGCGCGCGAAAATCGAGCGCTCCTGAATCGTGCAGCCGGTCGCCAGTCCCGCGCGAATCGCCAGCTCGACGGCCCGTCGATTGAGCGCCGGTAGCGCGCCGGGGTATCCGAGGCAGACGGGACAGACGTGGGTGTTGGGAGGAGCGCCGAAGTCGGTTGCACAGGCGCAGAAAATCTTCGATCGCGTCAGCAGACGCGCATGCACTTCCAGGCCAATGACCACTTCCCAGTCGGTCACAGACCGCGATTATAGGGAAGCACTACAATAACGTATGGCCCACGAGCGATGGCTGCGCCTGATCTCGGCCGCGGCAGTCGCATTTGGGGCGGCCGCGACGGCGTGGATCGTGTTCACGCGTTCAGCCGCGGATCTCGAACAGCTGCTCTTCTTTACAGCGCTCGTGGCGGTCGTGGCGTTTTTCGCGATCCGCACGGAAGACGTGCGCTTTGGATTCGAAGCGGCCGTCATTTTTCCGGCCATTCTCCTGCTGCATGATCCGGCGCTCGCGCTCGTCGCCGTGTTTGTCGGCCTTGCAGGTCACGAACTTTGGCGCCGCCGCTCTCTCCGTGAATCGTCGCTTCTTGCCATTTCCTATTTCATCGTTGCATTGCTCTACACCTCAGCCATCAATAAGAACGCGCCGCCGCTGGCCAAAATCTCCGGCTACATTCTCCTTGTCTTCTGCAGGCCGAGATCATCGCGGTGATCACGCCGATCGTGGCGATGGAAGTGATGAGTGATGTCGCTTATGGCCATGCTGGATTGGCAATCGCTCTTCTGCCGCTGCTGCTGATCGCGTACACGATGCGGCGCGAGATGCGGATCGCGGAAAGAAACGCGGAGCTTGTCCGTCGCAATCGGGAGCTGTCGATTCTGACCGAAAGCGCGACGTCGGTTCTTCTGGCCGAGACAGAAGGCGAAACGATCCGCCAGATCGTCGCGCTGCTCAGCAAGCTCGCTCGTCTCAAGGCGGCGGCAGTGGTGACATGGGACGTCGAGCCCGTGAGCGGCACGACGGTCTATCGCTTCGGCGAATGCCTTCCGTCGGATCAGGAATTGATTCGCTGGGTCGAGTCCGCGGGGTTCGCACAGTCAGCGCCGAATCGTCCATTTGTGTTTCAGAACGAGCTGCGTCGCTTTCCGCTCGCGCCCGAGCCTGCAATTCAGGTGATCATCGGCATCCAGACTGCGGCCGCGATTCACGGCATTCTGGTGTACGAGACTGAAGATCGCGCGATTCTGCAGGGCGGCAGCTTGAATCTGTTGACGCTCCTCGTGAATCAGACGGCAGTCTCGCTCGACGACCAGTTGTTGCGGTTGAACATGGTCGCGAAAAACGCGGAGCTCGAGCGCAACGCGGCAACGATGTCGACGATTCTCGAGCTTTCCACGAGCCTCATCGCATCGACCGATATCGAAGACAGCCTCACTCGCGTAGCCATGGCGATCCGCAACGCACTGGAATTTGATGCCGTCGTCTTCGCGGTTCGCGATCCGCGTCGCGACGAATTCGTCCGCCGCGCTCAAGCGGGCATTGATTCCGCGGCCTGGGAGGAGATGCGGGGCAAGCCTCTCGCTTCTCAAGAGATTAGGCCATTTATTGATACTAAATACCGTATATTAAACTCATATGTTATTCCTCGCACCGGTCCGGATGCCTGGCTCAAGAATGACGTCGTCCTCGTCCCGCTCGTCAGCGCCGGAGAAACAATCGGATATCTGTCGGCGCACTCGCGCAGTGGAGAAGGGCCGCGGATCGAGCGCGTGCGAACGCTGGAGATTTTCGCGGTGCAGGCGGTCATGGCAATCGAGTCCGCGCAGCGCTATGGAGAGATCCGGCGGCTGACGTTCATCGACGGCCTGACACCGGCCTACAACTATCGCTATTTCCAGGAGGCGTTCGCGAAAGAGCTCAACCGTCACAAGCGCACCGGCAATCAACTCGCCCTCTGCATGCTCGACATCGACAATTTCAAAAGGATCAATGACACGTTCGGGCATCCGGTCGGCGATGTCATTCTCAAAGGTCTCGTCGAAGAGCTCATGCAAAACCGCGAAAGCGATGTCGTTGCCCGCTACGGCGGTGAAGAATTCGCGTTGATTTTCCCCGATACGCCAGCGGCATCGGCGAAGGAAGCGGCGAACCGCATGCGCGAGCTGATCGAGCGGCGCGAGTTCGTGATTCCTCAACTGCGGCGCACGCTGCGCGTGACGGCGAGCATCGGCGTTGCCGTTTTCCCGAGCGACGGAACGACATCGACGGATCTGATCGCGCGCGCCGACGCCGCGCTGTACTTCGCGAAGAAACATGGGAAGAATCCTCATGAAAGCCCTTGCACTCATCCTTCTCGCTGCCACCACCGCGGCGGCGCAACCAATCGATTCGATGATCGAACGCGAGCTGCCGTCGCTGATCGACACCTACAAGACGCTGCACACGAGTCCGGAGGTGTCGATGCAGGAAGAGAAGACATCGGCGATGGTTGCCACTCAACTGCGCGCGCTCGGATACACCGTCGCCGATCACATTGGCGATTATCAGCAGGCAGGCAAGACGTGCTACGGCGTCGTGGCGATGATGAAGAACGGCGACGGGCCGGTGGTCCTGGTGCGCACCGACATGGATGCGTTGCCCGTGCAGGAGCAAACCGGTCTGCCGTACGCGAGCCGCATCGCGAATGTCATGCACGCGTGCGGACACGACATTCACATGGCGACGCTGATCGGCACCGCAACTATTCTCGCGCAAATCAAAGATCGATGGCATGGGACGGTGATGCTGATCGGACAACCGGCGGAGGAGGTCGTTCAAGGAGCGGCAGCGATGATGCGCGACCGGCTGTACGAACGATTCGCGCGGCCAACATACGCGATCGCCATTCATGACAACTCGTCGCTGCCCGCGGGTCAGATCGCCTATTGTCCCGGCTTCTTCATGGCCAACACCGACGCCGTGAACATCACCATTCGCGGCCTCGGTGGACACGGAGCGCGACCGGAGCTGACAAAAGATCCAGTCGTCGTTGCGGCTGAAGTTGTGCTCGCGCTGCAGACGATCGTCAGCCGCGAGAACTCGCCGCTCGATCCGGTCGTGGTCACCGTCGGCGCAATTCACGGCGGCACGAAAAGGAACATCATTCCTGACGAGGTGAGTCTTTTGCTCACTGTCCGCACGTTCAAACCCGAAGTACGCAAACGAGTGCTGGCATCCATCGAGCGCGTGCCGAAGGGGATTGCGCTCGCCGCAGGCATTCCCGACGATCGCGCGCCGATCGTCGAGATCAATCGGGCCGAATCCGCTGACGCGACTTACAACGATCCGGCGCTGACGGAACGTCTCGCCCGCGCGCTCAAGCGCGACATGGGCGACAGGAATGTGGTGCAGGTCGATCCGCTCATGGTGAGCGAGGACTTCGGGCGCTTCGGCCTCGACGGCAAGATCCCGATTTGCATGTTGAACGTCGGCGCCGTCGATCCGGCGAAGATCGCCTCCGGCGCGCGGCTGCCGTCGCTGCATTCAAGCGAGTTCGCGCCGGTGCCCGACGCCACGATTCGCGGCGCGGTGAAGGCCATGACGCTTTCGGTGCTCGAGCTCTTGCGATGAAGTTGTTCACCACTGAGAGCACGGAGAGCACGGAGACGTCTCCGTCCTCTCCGTTCTCTCTGTGGTGATCTAAGCCTTCAATTTATGAAGACACCGTAAAACTTCCGCCACGCTCCACGCTTGAGCGGCGCAGCCGCGCGGGTGGTAGGGGGGCTCGGCATCGAAGATCTCGCTGATCGTTCCGATGCAGGCCTGAGCGAGATGCGGTTTGAAGCCGTCGAGAAGTCGCAGTGCGCCGGCGGTGTCGGTCGGATGCACTTTGAGCCAGGCGTCAATGAACGGCCCGATGAGCCAGGCCCAGACAGTTCCTTGATGGTATGCGGCGTCGCGCGCGCGAAGATCGCCGTCATATGCCGGTTTGTAGTCGGGATTGTCTTTTGAGAGCGACCGCAAGCCGTACGGCGTCAACAGTGCATCGGACACAACGTCGACGACTCGTTTCCATCGCGCCTCGTCGAGCACGGGAAAATCGAGCGAGACGGCGAAGATCTGATTAGGCCGGAGCGATGCGTCGTTTGCATCCACGACGTCGTAAAGATATTGACCATCGTTGTACCAGAACCGCTCATTGAACGAAACTCGCGCCCGAGAGGCGAGATCGTCGAATCGCCGCGCTCCTTCCAAATCCTCCTGCAGGAGCAGCAATTGTTCGAGAATGCGCAGCGCGTTGTAGTACAGCGCGTTGATCTCGACCGCTTTGCCGCGGCGAGGAGTAACCACCCAATCGTCGACCTTCGCGTCCATCCATGTGAGCTGGTAACCCTCCGCTCCCTGCGCGAGAAGGCCATCTTTCGGATCGACATGGATGTTGAAGTCGGTGCCTGCCACGTGGTGATCCATGATGTCGATCAGTTTGGGGATGAGCGATCGCACGGTTTCGTGATCGTTCGTTGCCTTGAAGTACCTCCACACCGCGTGGAAAAACCACATGGTTGCATCGGCAGTGTGATAAAGGCCGGCGTGTTGTCCTTCGGGAAAAAGATTCGGGATCAGACCGTCTTTGATGTACGAGGCGAATGTGCGAAGAATGTTGCCTGCCTCGCGATAACGTCCGGCGCAGAGAGTCAGTCCTTCGAGGCTGACCATCGTGTCGCGGCCCCAGTCGGTGAACCAATGGTATCCGGCGATCACAGTGCGCGGCTCGTCGCCCGCGGCGCGCACGCGCGCTTCGTCCGCGACGCGGGTGTGTGGATGAATGATGAACTGGTCGGCCGCGAGCACGAGCTGCGCGGCGAATTCGCGCGACGGATCGATCGATGCCACCGATAGCAGCCGGCGATGGCGATCGATTTCCGCCTGCACCGCGTCGTTGTAATCGAGCGCGCGGAGGACCTCCCACCGCTCGACCGAGGCGACGATTCCGGCGTCGTCGCCAGGTTTGAGGTCCGCTTCGATGACTCCCGGACTCCACAGCGGCCCCTCGTACTCATACCCTCGGCTCTTCTCCACCCGGTAGAGCACGTGTTCGAACGTGCGGACATCCTGCCGCAAATGCGCGTTCGGTCCGAAAAGCAAAAGCCGCAGTTGGGGAAATTTCCGCCCGTCGTCGATCTCCGCCTCATGATCTTTCGGAAGGCGCACCGACCACTGTGCCGCCACCGGCGCCGTCAGCAGGCCTTCGTGCGGTCGGAAATGAAGTGAGGGCCGCACTTTCAATTTCAAAGGCTGCGGACTCTCGATCAGACGATAAATGATGTAGGCGGTGTTCTGAAGGTGCGGCATCAGCACGCGTTTTTCGATGCGGATGCCGTTCTTGAAAAATCTCCAGACCGGCATGCCGCATTCGAGGACGACCTCTTGCAGGAAGCCTGCTTCGGGGTAGGCGATCTCTTTCCCGCCGCCGTGTTCGTCGCCGCTGAGGCGATAACAAACGTCGTTTGCTTCGATGACCTCCTCGAGATGATTGAGCATCATGGTTCGGCCGAGGGGCGCAGGAAGAGCGGCGATGAGGTGTCCGTGAAAGCGGCGCGTGCATGCGCCGCCGAGTGAACCCGAGGCGTATCCGCCGAGTGCGTTGGTCACCAACCATTCGCGGGTGAGGAGCGCGTCGAGCGCATCGCCTCGCTTCCAGCCGGCTTGGACGGGTTGCGCGACGGTCTCTGTGACTCTATTCATTCCGCCGCTGCGGGTGGGTGCAGAGAAGGTGCCGCACCGGCCCGGAAACCGGCGTGGCGTTCGAAGCGTCGGGCGAAGTCACGGCGTCGGGGCGGCACCGCGGCGAGCATAGCACTCCAGAACACTTGAAACGAAAGCCCTTTCGCAGGAGACTGATCAAGCGTGCGCGCGACAATCGCATTGTTCGCCGGATGCCTGGTGATGGCACAGGCGCCTGCCGTCACGCCGGACGATCTCCTCGCACGCGGCCGCGCGAGTTATCAGGCAGGTCGATATGCGGATGCGGTCAACGATCTTCGCGCCGCAGCGGACGCGATCCTCACGCCTGAGCAGATGCAAACGTACGTGAATAGCGGCAAGTTCGAATCACTGCCGAAATTCGAGACCGCGGTCATCTACCTCGCCATGTCGTATGCGAAGCTCGGACGCGATGCCGAATCGCGCGAGCAGATTCAACGTCTCGCAATTGCTGAAACGATTGCCCCCACATACGCGACTCTGTCGCTTGGCTCGGATTTGGCCGATTTTGAAAATCTCCGAAGCCGTGTGGCGGCGGGCACCGCGCCGATACAAATCGCGCAAACTACCCAGACCCAGACCACGCAGGCGCCTCCTGTCACGCCGGACGATCTGCTCGCACGTGGCCGCGCGAGTTATCAGGCAGGTCGATACGCGGATGCGATCAACGATCTTCGCGCGGCCGCGGACGCGATCCTCACGCCTGAGCAGACGCAGACGTATGTGAATAGCGGCAAATTCGAATCGCTGCCGAAATTCGAGACCGCCGTCATCTATCTCGCCATGTCCTATGCGAAGCTCGGACGCGATGCCGAAGCACGCGAGCAGATTCAACGTCTCATGACCGCGGAGAGCATCGCCCCGACGTACGCCTCTCTTCCGCTCGCGTCCGATCTGGCCGATTTCGATGCGGTGATGAAGCGCCTTGCACCGGCGGCGCTGCTCCCCCCGCACACCGCAGTGGCTGCAGTGGCGAGTGTGCCACCGCCCCAGCCGCCGCCCCAGCCTCCGCCCGCGCAAACAGCGCAAACGACCACGCTCACTCCTGAGCAGCAGCGCGAGCTCGAGCAGAGGATCGCCACGGCGCGAGCGGAAGCCGAGAAAGAGGCAGAGCAGCGCATTGCCGCTGAGCGAGCGGCGATCGGGAAGCAGATGCAGGAGCGCATCGCTGCCGAACGGGCGGCTGCGGAAAGAGAAGCGGCCGAGAAAATCGCAGCGGAGCGCGCAGCGATCGAGCAACAAACGCAGGCGCAGATCGAGGCGATCCGCGCCGCGGCTGCGCAGGAAGTCGCCCGCACGACCGTTGCCACGGTTCGCAGAGCAGAAGGCATGGCCCTCGCCGGTGACGTCGAAGAAGCCAACGCGATGTACGCCCGGCTGCTGAACGCGCCGAACACACCACGCGAAATGATCGCGGCCGTCGCCACCGGTTTTTATCGCACCGGCGACTTTCCCGGCGCGCTCCGCGCGTTCCAGAAACTGGGCACGTTTGCGCGCGGAGAAGAGGACCTGCGCTACTACAAAGCGGTCGCCCTGTACGAGACGGGCCGTTATATCGTTTGAAGATCGAGCAGATGCCGTAAGCATGTAGAATGAACCGAGTGCGAGGCCCGGCCAAGTTGTCGTCCGCCTTCGTCGTTGCCGCGCTTAGCGTTCTCAGCGCGTCCGCCCAACTCAATCCGACAGTCAAAGTTCTCCCGAAACCGCAATCGACTGTGCCGCCGGAGTGTGAGCAGGGGCTCGCGCCCGCCGTGCCGCGCATCATCGTCGCGGAAACACAAACCGAAGAGCCCAAGCCACCGCGTGCGGCGGCCCCTCCATCGCTCGATCTCAAGACACGACTGCGCGGCGTGCAGGTGGCCGCGGAACGAAACGATCGCGACGCGTTCAAAGCGGCTCTAGCGGACGCGCGATCGGCAACCGCCTCGTACCCGGCCGGCGGCGAACGCAGTGCCGCGAACGATGTTCTCAACGTCTACAGCGATCTGGAACGGCTGTGGGATTACCAGTTCACATCTCCAACGGGCGCTTTTTTTGATGCGAGCACCGATTTTGTCGGCATGATGCGCCGTTATTCCGATTACTCGCGATCCATCGCCAACCAAACGTTGAATGTCGCTGGACAAATTGTTTATCCGACCGAAGAGACTCGGCACTTCCTGTTGGCAGAGGCTGCCCGCAGACTCGACAGACTCGGAGTGCGCACTCCGACGCGAATCATCGAAGCACCGCCACCGCCCGTCGTGCGAGTGCAGCCGGCGCCGCTGCAGCCTGTCCCACGGGCAGTTCCGGAAAAACCGGCACCGCGCAAAATCGCGCGCGCGGCACCGCGGAAGACTGCGCCGCGAAAACCTGCAGCGCGAAAGACCGCGCGTGCAACACCGCGAAAAACGACAAAAAAGCCAAAGCCGGTGAAAGTGGCCGAGGCGACGACGACACCGCCGAAACCGCGCGTTACGGAAGCCACTCCACCGCCGCCCGCACCCGCACCAGTGCCCGCACCAGTGGCTGCACCGGCGCCCGCCCCCACACCAGTGCCTGCACCAACGCCCGCACCGATGCCAGCACCTGCACCAGTGCTGGCGCCAGCTCCAGTCGCGCAGCCTGTAGCACCGGCGCCGGCAATGAAGCCTGTGCCCCAACCGACCCCTACAGAAACGACGGTGACAACTGCAACGACACTTCCGCCGGCGGCGACAACAGCGACGACGACAACTACGGCGCCCCCCCAAAATCAGCCGCAGGCGGGCGGTCGCATGAATCTGCTCTTCGCCATCATCCTCATCATCATTGGTATCGGCGTACTGATCGTCCTCTTCCGCGCTTCGGATTGAACAGGTATGAAAAAACAACTTTGTTGCGCAGCTTCGCTATTTGTGTCCATCGCTCTGTCGGCGGCTCGATTACCGACGAACGTGATCCCGAATCATTACGCGATCACGATCACTCCGAACCTCGCCGATGAGACGTTCAGCGGCGAAGAGACCATCGATGTCGACGTGAAGGAGTCGGTGTCGTCCATCACAATGAACGCGGTCGGCTTTTCGTATCACGACGTGAGCGTCACATCGGGCGGCAAAACCGTGACCGCGAATGTTGCCGAAAGTGCAGCGAATGAAACGATCACGCTGACGACCGCCGAACCGCTCGCCGTCGGGCCGGCGAGTATCCACATCGGCTTCGACGCACCGCTCAACAAGCAGCTTCGCGGCCTGTACGTCAGCCGGACGCCGTCGCGGAAGTATGCCGTCACGCAATTCGAGGCCGTCGATGCGCGTCGCGCATTTCCGTCGTTCGACGAGCCGGCGATGAAGGCGACGTTCGACATCACGCTCATCGTGGACAAAGGCGACACGGCGATTTCGAATGCGCCAATCGCGTCGGATACGCCGGTGAGCGATACGAAGCATCGCATCCAGTTCGCGACGACGGCGAGGATGTCGACGTACCTCGTGGCGTTGCTGGTCGGCGATTTTCAATGCGTCGAAGGAGGCGTCGACGGAATTCCGATCCGCGTTTGCTCCACACCAGGACGACAGCAAACCGGCGCATTTGCGCTCGAGGCGGCACAATCGATCGTTCATTTTTACAATGGCTACTTCGGGATCAAATATCCATTCCAGAAACTCGATCTGATCAGCTTTCCCGATTTCGAAGCGGGGGCGATGGAGAATGCCGGGGCGATTACATTCCGAGAGACCGCGCTGCTGATCGATCCGGGCGCCTCAATTGGACAGCGAAAGGGAGTGGCCGGAGTCGTCGCTCACGAGATTGCCCATCAGTGGTTCGGCGATCTGGTGACCATGAAGTGGTGGGACGACATCTGGTTGAACGAAGGCTTTGCGACGTTCATGACTGCGAAGCCGCTCGTGGCGTGGCATCCGGAATGGAACACGAGGCTCGACACCGTCGCGGGAACCGTCGGCTCCCTCGGCCTCGATTCACAGCGCGCGACGCGTCCGATTCGCACGCCCGCCGAAACACGGCAGGAAATCGATCAGCTCTTCGACGGCATCGCCTACGGGAAAGCCGCGGCCGTTTTACGCATGATCGAGCAGTGGCTCGGCGAAGACGCGTTCCGCGATGGGATCCGCGCGTACCTCACGAAGTACTCGTGGAGCAACGCGGCGGCAGAAGACTTCTGGGGAACGATGGCCGCCTCGTCGAAGCGGCCGGTCGATGCAGTGATGAAGTCGTTCGTCGATCAACTCGGAGCGCCGCTCATTCATACGTCCGATGCCTGTAAGAACGGCACGCGCGACGTCGCATTGCAACAGGAGCGGCTGACGCAGCGCGGTCAGGAAGTCGCCGAAACGTGGTCGGTTCCGGTCTGCCCAAAGGGCGGCTTATGCAGCCTAGTATCGCGAGCGGCAGCGCAAGTCACGGTTCCCGGTTGCGATCACACACTTTTTGTTAATAGAAATGGGAACGGATATTTCGTTACTGATTATTCGGCAACGGAGCGCGCCGCCCTGCTCACGCATCTGAGCGAGCTGAACGCAGCGGAGCGCATCGCTTTCCGCGGAAATGAAGCGCTGCTCGTCAATCTGCTTCGCCGTGACGTCGGCGACTACATTGCTTTGCTGCAGGCGACGCCTCGTCCGGCGGAGCGAACGCTCGTTGAGGGCATCACCGGCAGCTTGTACGGCCTGAATCGACAGCTCGTCAACGACACGAATCGCGCGCAATGGCAACACGCCGTTCGTGTTTTGTTGCGAGGGTATGCGCCGCCGACGTGGACCGCGCCGGCCGGGGAGAGCGACGAAGCCCGCTCGTCCCGCACCGCAGTCCTCGAAGACCTCGGTTTGTTAGGCGCGGATCCCCAGGTCATCGCCGGTGCGCGCGAGCTAACCGACCGTTTTCTCAACGATCCGACATCCGTCGATCGGACGATTGCCAATGGCGCGTTGACGATCGCTGCGAATTTCGGAGACGCGGCGCTCTTCGATCGGCTGATGTCGCTGTATCAGAAAAGCGACAACCCCGCGTTGAAACAGACGTATCTTTTCGCGCTCACCGATTTTCGCGATCCGGCGCTCATTTCACGGGCGATCGATTTCGGGTTCAGCGGAAACGTGCGCAAGCAGGATCTCCCTGGCTTTCTGGCGACGCTGATCTTCAATCCGTTCGGGCGCACGCAGGCCTGGACGGCGGTGAAGAATCATTGGCGACAGCGCTCGGCGCATTCACTGGCTCGATCGGCTCGTTCTGCGATGTGGCTGCGAAGAAGGACATCGAAGACTTTTTTGCCACGCATCAGGCGGGGAGCGGCTCGCGCAACCTGCGCCGCTCGCTCGAGGGAATCGATCGCTGCATCGCCTTTCGGGCTGCGCAGCAGGCGTCCTTCGATCGGGCCATCGCGGCCGTG
>QHVY01000108.1 GCA_003223695.1 Acidobacteriota bacterium | reverse complement strand
GACGCGGTGTACGAGCGCACCGGGCTCGTCGACGTCTTCGTCGCATCGCACGCGGCGTGTGCAACGACGAACCAGAACACGCGGCCGGGAATGTTCGGCACTGAGTGCGTCGTCGCCGTGATCCCACTTTCGAACAAGGGCGGCGGGGTGGTGGTGCCGAGGTAGAGGTCGTAGGTGCCGGCGCCGGGGGCCGGCTGCCACGACAGTTGGGAAGCGGACGTGGCGCCGTCGGCGGGAGCTGTGAGATCGAATGCTCCCACGCCGCATCCTGCAGCTGTAGTAAAGGTTACTATAGCTGATGTGGCCGTCGAGGCGGTCGGGCAGAACGTGTCGCCCTTCGCCGTCACGGTCCAGAAGTACTTGGTGCCCGGGGCGAGATTCGAGGGCGTGAACGTCGTTTCGGTCAGATCGGAGGCGATCACACGCGCAGGCAGCGAGACGGTGTCGACGCGTACGTCATAACGAAACGCGCCCGGCACGGAGCTCCACGTCAGAGTCGGCGTCGTAGAGGCGTTCGTCGGCGCGGTGAGCGCCGGCGCGGTGACGGAAACACACGCGAACACCGCGCGGACGCGATTGTTCTGCGAGTCGGAAACATAGACATCGCCTGCGGGGCTCACCGCGATTCCGGAAGCGTCGCCGTAATCGAAGCTCAGTTTCGCCTCGGTCGCCGGGCCGTTGTCGCCGGAAAATCCTCCTTCGTAGTAAAAGTTGTCCGAGCCGGCGACGGTGTGAATCACACCTTGCGCGTCGATGCGACGAACGCGATGGCTGCTGTGGTCGGAGAAGATGAGATCGCCTGTCTTGCGATTGATCGCTATGTGCAGCGGCGTTAGGCGCGCCGCCGTGGCTGCACCTTCGTCACCGAGCGGAGTGCCTTCGTTGCGGCTCGGATCGCCGGCAATGGTGGTGATGATTCCTGCGCGATCGATGCGACGGATGGTGCCGTTGCCATCTTCGGTGACGAGTACGTTGCCATCGTTATCGACAACCACGCCGAACGGAGCGCTCAACTGAGCCGCGGCTGCCGGGCCGTTATCGCCCGCGAATCCAACCTTGTCGCTTCCGGCAAACGTTGTGATGACCTTCGTCGTCGCGTCGACTTTGCGGATTCGCGCGTGCGGAGGAGCGGCATACGTATCGGTGTCGGCGATATAGAGATTTCCGATGGCGTCAAATGCGACTCCCCACGGAACGACGTGCGACGCGGTCGCCGGTCCGTTATCGCCGAACCCATCGGCAGGCGATCCTCCACCGGCGTACGCGCTGATCTTGCCGGCGGAGTCGACGCGCCAGACTACGTCGTTCAGCGGATCGGCGATGTACAGATTTCCGGCCGCGTCAAACGTCAGGTCCTCAGGAAATCCGATGGCGGCCTGCGTCGCATCGATCCCGTCCTGACCACTGCCGTATGCGCGCCCGACCATGCCGGCGATCGTTGTGATCGTCCCATCGGCAGCCGAGACGCGCCGGACGATGTTACCCGTGGAGTCGGCGATGTAGAGGTTGCCGGCTTTGTCGAGAGCGAGTCCTTGCGGAGAGTGCAGGATCGCCGCTCTCGCGGAGAGTCCATCACCGACGTAACTCCCGTTTCCGCCGAAGATCACCTGATCGGTCGCGCCGGGAGCGAGCATGAGTACCTGCTCATCCGAGTAAAAGAGCGTGCCGTCGGACGCAGTAGCCATTCCATACAAGAGCCCTGCGTTGCTGATGATCGTCGTGATGACGTGCGTCGTTTTGTCGACACGGCGGATCTTCGGATACGCGGCAATCAGAAGATTGCCATCGCGATCGAACGACAGAACCGTCGGAACGTTGAGATCCGCATCGGTTGCCGGCACGCCATCAGCGTCATTCCCCTTCGCGCCGCCGCCCGCGTACGTTGTGATGATGCCGAACATAAAGGTTTCCTGCGCTGTCGGCCTCGATGTCGTACGGCGTGTCGAGCCGCGCATCCTTCGCCGGCCCGTTGTCGCCTGAGAAACCGCCAAGGCTGCCGTCGGTCGTGCCGGCGATCGTGTCGATCATGCCGCTGGTCATGTTCACGCGCCGCACACGATGGGCGTTGTAAGCCTGCTCAGTGATGTACAGAAATCCGCGGTCGATCCGAAGACCCCACGGGTCGGAGAGCGCCGCCGATGTCGCCGCACCGCCGTCGCCGATTCCGCTCGCCGGAGTCCCGCCGCCCGCGTAGGTCGTGATGATTCCGCTCTTCGCGTCGACGCGGCGGACGCGATTGTTGAGCACGTCGGCGATATACAGATTGTCATTTGCGTCGAGAGCGAGACCGGCCGGCTGGCGAAGCGTCGCGCTGGTCGCCGCGCCGCCATCGCCTGTGAAACCGGCAGCGCCGTTTCCGGCAACGACCTTCACCACTCGGGATGTCGCATCGACCTTAATTACCTGGCCGTCATAACGTGACGCCAGGTAGAGGTTTCCGGCGTGATCGAATGCCATTCCTTGCGGTCCGTTGATCGGAATGTTCGACACCAGTTGCCCGTCGAGCGTGCCGCCTCCAGCAACGGTGCGGATCGATTGACCCTGTGCACCGAAGGCGACGAGGAAAAGACAGACGCTCGCTCGAAGACTTCTGAACATTGTTGGAGAGACCAGCTCCGCATTCTACACTCAGCTCTTATGCGTCCTTTGACCGTGTCGGCGATCACGTTGGTTCTCGCATGTAGCTCGTCTGTACCCGTTCCGTCATTCGATCGCGACATTCTTCGGCAGATCGACGCGCGCATCGAGCAGGCGATCGCTGATCGCAAGACACCGGGCGGCGTTTACCACCTCGAGCAATGTGGAGGACAGCGGCCCTCCGCTGTCCGGACAGCCGAGGGCGGCTGTCCTCCACAAAACACGAAAATTTACGAGAAGGCGTACGGCAATCGCGCGCTCGTGCCGAACATCGAGCCGATGACGATCGACACGATCTTCGACGCGGCGTCAATCACGAAAGTCGTCGCCACGACACCGGCCATCTGGCTGCTCATTCAGCGCGGAAAAATCAGTCTCGACGATCCGGTTCAGAAATTCATTCCCGAGTTTCCCAATCTCGACATCACGATTCGTCATCTGCTGACGCATACGTCAGGTCTGCGGCCGGATCTCGATCTGAAGGAGCCGTGGAGCGGCTACGACACGGCGATGCAGCTCATCATGAAAGAGGAGCCGGTCAACAAACCCGGCTATGTCTTCCGCTACAGCGACATCAACTTCGAGCTCCTCGGCGAAATCGTGCATCGCGTTTCGGGCGAGCCGCTCGATGTGTTCTGCAAAAAAGAAATTTTCGAGCCGCTGGGGATGAAGGACACGGGATTTAATCCGCCCGCCTCCACCCGCATCGCACCAACAGAGTGGAGCGGCGGGCTTCAGCCCGCCGACGGCGGCCTAAAGGCCGCCGCTCCACAGATCATGCTCCGCGGCGTGGTTCACGATCCCACCGCGCGGCGGATGGGCGGGGTGGCGGGCCACGCGGGACTCTTCATCACCGTTCACGATCTGGCGAAGTACTGCCGGATGCTGCTGCGCGGCGGCTCTCCGATCTTCAGGCCGGCAATAGTCAATATGTTGACCAGTGTGCAATCCCCGGCAAACGTTGCCGTGAAACGGGCGGGCGGTTTCGACATCGACTCGGGATACGCCAAGCCGCGCGGCGAGATGTTTCCGATCGGATCGTACGGCCACACGGGATTCACAGGCGGATTCTTCTGGATCGATCCGCCGTCGAAAACGTTCTACATCTTTCTCTCCAATCGCGTCCATCCGAATGGCAAAGGCAACGTCGTCGCCCTCCAGCACGACCTCGGCGCTCTCTCCGCGCGAGCCGTCGGCTATACGACGCCGATTCTCAGCCGCGTGCGATGGCCGCTCGGCGGAGCGGATGCTTTGAACGGAATCGACGTTCTTATTGCACGAAGATTCGAGCAGTTGCGCGGATTGCGCATCGGCTTGATCACGAATCAGACCGGCATCGATCGCGCCGGCAATCCGACCATTGATCTATTGCGCAGCGCTCCGGGCGTGACGCTCGTCTCGCTCTTCAGCCCCGAGCATGGGATTCGCGGAGTGCTCGATGCGAACGTCGCGGATACGACGGATCCGGTTAGCGGGCTGCCGATCTTCAGCCTTTACGGCGAATCGAGAAAGCCGAAGCCGGAGCAGCTGGCGAACATCGATGCTCTGGTTTTCGACATTCAGGACATCGGCACGCGCTTCTATACCTACCCCGCGACGATGCAACTGGCGATGGAAGCGGCGGCGGAGGCGAAGAAAAAGTTCATCGTTCTCGATCGCGTCGATCCCATCGGCGGCGTTGCCGTCGAAGGTCCGATACTGAAAGGGGAAGAGGATTTCGTCGGCTGGCATCCGATCGTCGTTCGCCACGGCATGAGTGTCGGCGAGCTCGCGCAAATGTTTCGCGAGGAGCGGCACATCGATGTCGACCTCACGGTGATTCAGATTCGCGGCTGGTCACGCGCGATGTGGCAGGACGAGGCCGGCCTTCCATGCGGGCATTGGGTTGATGGAGAGCGCGATTTCAGTTGGACGCGGAACGCCGACGCCGTTCGAAGTCATCGGCGCACCGTACATCGACGGCAATGCGCTCGTCACCGCACTGCCGCCGCAACCCGGCGTGATGTTCACTCCGATCCGCTTCACGCCCGATGCGAGCATCTTCGCTGGAAAAGAGTGTGGCGGCGTACGAATGGCGATCACCGATCGGAAAGTGCTTCGCCCCGTAGCGACCGGCGTTGCGATCGCGACGGCGCTTCGCCGGCTTTACTCGAGCGATTTCGCCCTCGACAAGATGCAGCGGCTGGTTCGCGATCCAGCGACGATGGAAGCAATCCGCAGCGGCACCCCAGTCGACTGGTCAGCGGACGAAGCGGCATTCAATTCGAGGCGTGAGAAATACCTGCTGTATCGGTAGGAAAACGAGCCGATGCGAACGTAGGCCGACTCTCAGTCGGCTCGGCGCCGGCTGAGAGCCGGCGCTACGTCGGCGCTGAGATTTTCCGGCGGCGGAAGGCCGAGCTTGCGGCGCGCTTCGAGATAGCGAGGATCGCTGCGCATCTTTGCAAATGCGGGATGCGGCGGCAACTCGATCGCCAGGCGGCCGTAATCGGGAATCTCCCTCACGATGCGATCGAGCCATCGGGCCGCCTCGTCGACGTCGCCGACCGCCGCCCACCCGCGCATCATGCGCGGCATCGCGGCGCCACGTGCGTTTCGGCCGATCTGCCTCAGGAGTGCGACCGCTTCCTCGCGACGTCCTGACAGAGCGAGGAGCAGCGCGCGTGATTCATCGAGAGTCGATCGATTGCCTAGCTTTTCCGAGCGCCTCAGCTCCTCCTCGGCATCGGAAAAGCGGCCCAGAGTCATATCGGCCTCCGCAAGATACTGGTGGAGCGGCGCGTTTTGCGGATCGAGCTGAATCCCCCGTTCGGCTGCACTGCGGGCACCTTCGTAATCGCCTGCGATCCAGGCATTCACGGATGTGTACACGAGAAGCGATGCGGACAATGGATCAAGCTGTTCGGCGCGCGCCAATTCTTTCTTCCCGGCTTCGTATTGACCCAGCGTCCGCATCAGGATTCCATGCCACAAATAAGCGGTGGAGTAATTCGGATTGAGCTGCAGCGCTCGGTTGAGGTGCGCCTGCGCCTCGTCGAAACGGCCGAGGTGCATGTCGATGTGGCCGACAGCGGTATGTGCCTCGACCGAATCAGGATCGAGGTTCAAGGCCTTATTCGCTGCCTCAACTGCCAGCGCGTACGTCTCCTTTGGCTCGAGTGTGGTCAGGCCGGGGCGGTGATCCAACAGCGAGTACGTCTCAGCGAGACCGGCATACGCTTCGGCAAAGGAAGGATCGCGATCGATGGCCGCCTTGAAGTCGCGAATCGCGTCGTTCACCTGCACGCGTGTCAGGAACAGCTCTTCGCGCCGCGCCTTCAAATATAGGTCGTACGCGGCGATGTCGCGCGTGCTCGGGGTTGCGGGAGTGCGCCCCATCGTCCGTTGCAGCGCTTTGGCAACGGATCGCGAGATTTGATCCTCGATCGAGAAGACATCGCCGACTGCGCCGTTGTATGTCTCTGACCAGAGGTGATAACCGTCGTGCGCGTTGATGAGCTGCGCCGTGACGCGCAGCCGGTCGCTGGCGCGCTGCACGCTCCCTTCGACAACGGCGTCAACGCCGAGAGACTTGCCGACTTCGCGGATATCCGACCGAGTCCCTTTGAAAGCGAATGCCGAAGTGCGGGAAACAACCTTCAGTCCGTTGAGCTGCGCCAGGCCATTGATGACTTCTTCGGTGATGCCGTCGCCGATGAATTCGTTCTGCCGGTCTGGCGAGAAGTTGACGAACGGCAGTACGGCAATCGATTCGATCTTCGCTGATGGTGGCGCAGTTGCTGACGGATGTCGCCACAGCAGGAACACAGCGACCGCGAGAATCGCGAGCGCGGTAATCCACGTGGAGCCGGCTCTTAGCCGGCTCACGCCGGCTGGAGAGCCGGCGCTACGTTCCAGATCGACGATCAGATCACGCGCGCTCCCGTATCGCCTCTGCGGATCTTTTTCGAGACATTTGGTGATGATTCGTTTCAAGTCGGCGGGACAGTCGGCGCGATCGATCGGCGGCGGCGTCAGTTCACGGACGCGGCGAACCGTTTCGAGAAACGAATTCGCTGCGAACGGATTGCTGCCGGTCACCATCTCGTAGAGGACGATGCCGAGGCTGAAGATGTCGGTACGGGCATCGATCACGCCGCCACCGGCCTGCTCCGGGCTGACATAGTGCAGTGTGCCGAGAAATTTTCCAGCCGTCGTTTCGGCGACTGCAGTCGACTCGTCAGGCATTGCGAGTGAATCGATAAGCTTCGCGATGCCGAAGTCGAGCACCTTCGCATGGCCACGATCATCGATGATGATGTTTGCCGGCTTGATGTCGCGATGCACGATGCCGTGTCGGTGTGCGTCGTCCAGCGCGTCAGCCACCTCGCGTCCGATCCGCACGATGTCGGCGATCGGCAGCGGTCCACGATCGAGGCGGTCGCGGAGCGTCTCGCCCTCGACATACTGCATGGCGATGAACGCGATGCCATCCGACTCTCCAGCTTCGTGAATCACGGCGACGTTCGGATGCGAAAGCTTCGACGCCGTGATCGCCTCGCGCACGAAGCGCCGCTTCGACTTCTCGTCCGTTCCGGAAAGGATTTTCAGCGCCACCTGCCGCTGCAGACTGGGATCTTCGGCCAGGTAGACCTCACCCATGCCGCCGCTGCCGAGCTGACGCAGGATCCGGTAACGCCCAACCTTCTCGGCGATCATTTGTATGTTGATATGATGCACCGCATCCAACAAAGGAGGGACGATGTTCCGTCGCAGCTACGCGATTTTTGTCGAATCACTCCGAGTGCTGGCGAAGGATAAGGAAATCCTCATTTTTCCCGTCCTCTCGGGAATCATCACCATCATCGCCTTCGTCACGATCGTGTTCGCGGGACATTCGAGCGGGCTGCTTCGTGAGTTTCAGGCCGGCAACAGGGTACTCGGCTACGTTGTCCTCTTCGTCTGGTATTTCGTGAGCTGGTTCATTGTGCTTTTCTTCAACGTGGCGGTCATCGCATGCGCGAGCATCCGGTTGCGCGGCGGCGATCCGACCATCGCCGACGGATTCCGCGCCTCCATGCAGCACCTCGGCCGCATCGCAGTGTGGGCGCTAATCTCAGCAACCGTCGGCGTGATCCTTCGCGTGATCGCCGAGCGCGCCAAGCTTATCGGCCGCATCATCTCCGGGCTCCTCGGCGCCGCCTGGTCGATTGCCACGTACTTCATCGTGCCAGTGATGATCTTCGAGGGGCGCAGCATTGGCGACTCGGTGAAGCAGTCGACGCAGCTCGTCGCCAAGACGTGGGGCGAATCGCTCATCGCAGCCGGCGGCATCGGTGCATTCATCATGCTGCTTGCTGTCGGCGGGCTTGCGCTGCCGATCGCCGCGATCTTCATCAGCCCGACTGCGGCTCTCGTCGCGCTCGGAGTGATGGTGGTGTACTGGATCGCGCTGTCCGTCGTCTCGGCGGCGCTGAGCGGGATTTTCCGAACAGCGCTCTATCTCTACGCGACCGAAGGGCGGACGCCGGCCGGATTCACGCCGGAGTACGTGCAGAACGCGTTCGCGGCGAAGGCGGCCAAAGCGACCAATTTTGCATTCGGCTCGAGGTAAAGAGCCATGAAACACGTTGCCGCGATCTGCGCCATCACGCTCGTGGCATGTCATGTCGAGTTCAAGAAGGCGCCGACGATCGATGATCCTGCCGCGTCGATGAACGCGGAGAACACCGTCCGATTCGACATCCAGCCGGATCCCAACGAGCCGGTGCAGATCGCGGCGAAGGATGTCACCGTTGAGCCGGACGGCATCAGCCTGAAATTCAAATTCGGATCCGTCGTGCTGACGAAATCGGCAGCGGATCCGCCTGAAATCGAACCCGATAACTTCCAGGTGCGACTCTACTCGCGCGATGCCGCCGGCACTCTGCAGCTCGTCCGGCAATCCGACGCGGAGCCGCTGATGATGGTCATGAGGATGAGAACCCTCAGTGCGGAGACGCCGCGCATCGCATTCGAGCTCGCACGCGTCGCGCGGCTCTACAACGTCACGTCCGCATGCGAAAGAGGTTGCGACGTCACTGCGGCGATTGACGTAGGGCACGGGAAAGAGGCGCGGTCCGCCCCTGCCGAACTTCACTTGATGACCGGCACCGGCATTATCGCGATGAGCAAACAGGGGGACGATCCCTGCCGCTGGCTCGCGCCAGAAGAGGCGTCGGCGGTCGCCGGCAAACGGATGAAGTACGCCGCTCCGGGGAGCGGCGATTGCACGATGGAGCCGGAGACCGGGAGCGTCCCAACGTTCTACTACACCGTCTTCGAGCAACCGACGCGCTTCAACGCGCAGGCAATGCGAACGGATGCCGAAACTCTGACGCTTGGAGACAAATCAGTGTGGGTGCCGAGCACGGCCATGCTGTGGGCGGTGCGCGGCCGCCGCATGCTCGGCCTGCGCATGGGGCCCGTCGGCGCTCCGCCAGCGCCGACGCCCGCCCTTCAGGGGACCGCTGAATCGATCGCCCGAAAAATCATCGGGAAGATGTAGCACGTGTGCCCGTCGCTCTCGCGGGAAAAGGCGCGACTAACTTTTCCTTCGTTTCCCGGTAATTGAAAGAGCAAGCGAAGCTGCCATGAGCGCGTTGAGAACAATTGTCGGAACGATCCTCGTTTTCTCTCTCTGCGGGTTGATACTGGCCTTCGCTGTGTGGTCGGGATTCCACGGTTTGTGGGGTCGCGTAGTGCGTGTGGTCGCGTACTCGATGCTGGCTGTGGCGATCTACTGGAGCACGCGTTGGATTCGCGGTCCCGGCTCGGAGCTCGGAACACCGGTGCCGAGCCTCGATCTCGCAGAGCGAACGTTAAACTCGGACTCCTCGTCTCGCGCGCCGCGATGATGCTTTTGCGCGCGTAACAGCGTATGCATCTTTCACGATCGATCGGACCGTCTCCCACGAGGTGGTCCGGTCGAGACGCAATCCGATCCAGCCCGCTTTGCCGACATATGGCGGAACAAAGAAATTTTCCGGATCGGATTTGACGAGAACCTCCTGTGCGCCCTCCGCCGCATTGCACCACAGCGCATAACGAAGGTCGCCGTGATGATTCGCGGAGTACATTACGAACACTCGTTTGCGGACGAAGAACGTCGGCTCG
>QHVY01000107.1 GCA_003223695.1 Acidobacteriota bacterium | reverse complement strand
ATCTCCGAGGGCTCGAATTTGTCGAGCAGGTTATGCGGAATCGAATTCAGCGTGACGATCGCGGCGCCGCTATTGCCGGCACCGAGCATGCCGATTGCGTACGCGAGTGACGCTTCGACGAGAGCATGCTGGCGCGGAAAATTCTTTCGGACAACAGCGAGATCGCGCCTCGCTTCGGCGAAACGATGCTGTTTTAAACGGGTCCGGATCCGCTGCGTCAACGCTGAACTGTGATCTTCGGTAAGAGCGGGAACGCTCAGCGTCGCGGTCATCAGCCGTTCGGCAGCGATGTCGTCGCCTCGCAACTGCGCCGCGCGCGACGCGTGAAAGAGAAATCTGGCTTTCCACTTCGGATCGCGAGTGCTGTTCGCGCCGGCCATGAAAGCCTGCTGCGCTTGTGCGTATTTCTCGTCGCCAAAGTAGGCGCGGCCGATCGCGAACTGCAGTTGATCTCTGTGGAGGGCCGCCGTCCCCGGCGGCCGTGCCGCGGAGGACCGCGGCGCCCCACTGAGTGCGAGCGACAGCAGCGCCACAGCTCGGTCGAAGTGGCGATGATTGTGAAACGCTTCGCCGAGCATAGCCTGTTGATCGGCAGCCATGCGACGGATCAACTCCGGATGATCGAGCGTGCGGCTGACGAGATCCGCGGGATCGTCGAGCGTTCCGCCTCGAAGGAGAGCGAGGCCTTTCTGCAGTGCGTTGCCGGCCTCACCTCGCTGAACGAACAACTCGACGAGGTGCGCGTCGAGATCGCGGCGGCGGGCGGTCGGCGCAGAAACATGAATGCGTGAGCTAAACGCGACGAACGCGTTCACATCCGCGCGGCGGGTCAAGTATTCGATCTCATCATCGATCGCCTGATCGCGGTACAGCGATGAAGCGAAGCCGAAGATCAGCGCCTGTCGATCGCGGCTCGCGGGGTCGCCTTCCTCGATTTCCGCACGATGAAAAAGAGCGAGATCGCGAAACGGATTTCCGTTCGCCAGAAACGGCGCCAGCGCCTGTATCGCAGCGTCCGGCTGGTTGTTCTCGATCAGCGCTCGCGCGCGCAAATATTGAAGCGGCGGATATTTTTTTGCGGGTTCCTCGAGCAGCTTCGCCAGATCGCCCCAGCGGCCGGAGACCTCGAGCGCGCGGAATTGCCCGCTCCACTGCTCGATGGGTCCGAGTGCGATGGGTGCGGCAGCCGGTTTCTCAGCCGGCGCAGCGCGAAAGTAGCGATGACGGCGTACGCGCTGTCGCGACACGATCACAACGACTGCGATGATGATCAGGAGCAACGCGGCGACTACGCCAGCGATGACACGGCGTTTCAAGCCTCATCTCGGACTAGCGTCCCGCTGAAGATGGCGTGCGGCGCCCGCCTGAGAATTTCATTTCGTGCAATGGCGTAGCCAAGGATCGCGTCCACCAGAACACGGCGGCCGTCGGCGGAGAGAAGAATCAGCACCTTGCGCTTGATCTCGCGCACTTCGACCACATCTTCCCAACGCAGCCATCGCCCGCGCTTTCCGAACAGCGAAAGCACGCGATTCTCGTACAGCACTCCGTCGTCGCTCACGTAAATGTGGTCGCCGTACTGCACCGCCGCCGCGGCGACGGTACCGAGGAAGAGAAGAATGAGGCCGGCGAAGGGGAAGAATTCAACTTCGCTCCAACCATGTGACAGATACTGAAACAGGAGCGCGGCCGACCCGAAAACTGCAGCACAGGAGATCAGTTGGGCGACCGGAGTACGGTTGAACTTGAGAATCCGGCCGCTCATTACTGCCAGTATAATTCGCCTCTTTTATGCGTTGGTCGCAGTACTTTCTCTACACGCTTCGCGAAGATCCGGCTGATGCCGACGTCATCAGTCAGAAGCTGATGATTCGCTCGGGCATGCTGCGCAAAGTCGCGGCCGGCATTTACACGTACCTGCCATTGGGCCTGCGCTCTCTGAAGAAGCTCGAGATCATCGTGCGCGAGGAAATGAATCGCGCCGGCGCGATCGAGCTGCTGATGCCGGCAATTCAGCCGGGTGAGCTGTGGATGGAGTCCGGCCGGTGGAAGCTGTACGGGCGGGAGCTGCTGCGAATCAAAGACCGGCATGATCGCGATTTCCTTTTTGCGCCGACGGCAGAGGAAGTGATTACCGACACGGTGCGCGATGCGATCAACTCGTATCGCCAGCTTCCCATCAATCTTTATCAGATCCAGACGAAATTTCGCGATGAGCTGCGCCCGCGATTCGGATTGATGCGCGGCCGCGAATTCACGATGAAGGACTCGTACTCGTTTCACGTGTCGTGGGAGTCGCTCGATGAGACGTACGAGAAAATGCGCACCGCCTACAGCCGCGTATTCACGCGATGCGCGCTCGAGCACGTGCCGGTCGAAGCGGACACGGGGAACATCGGCGGCTCCGCGTCGCACGAATTCATGGTGCTGGCGAAATCGGGCGAAGATGCGGTCGTGAGCTGCCCGAATTGCAAATACGGCGCGAACATCGAAAAAGCGACGTCGACGTTTTTCTCCGACGAGCCCGAGCCGGCGCCGATGACCGAGATCGCGCCGCTGCACACGCCTGGTACCCAGTCGATCGACGACGTCGGCAAATTCCTCGGCAAACCGACATCGCAGCTCGTGAAGACGCTCGTCTTCGACAGCGATCAAGGTTGCGTGATGGTGCTCGTGCGCGGCGATCGCGAAGGCAATCTGATCAAAATCAAGAATTATCTCGGTGCCGAATGGCTGGAGATGCTGCCAGACTCGCGATTCGAGAATGAAACCGGCGGACCGGTCGGCTACTGCGGTCCGGTCGGAACTAAAGCGAAACGCGTTCTCGCCGACGTTTCGCTCCGAGCACAGAAGAACTGGGTCATCGGCGGCAACAAGCCCGACACACATCTTGGCGGCGCAAATCCCGGACGCGATTTTGCGGAGCCGGAGTACGGCGATTTCACGACCGTGTTCGCGGGCGATCCGTGCCCACGCTGCGGAACGCCGCTGGAAATCTATCGCGGCATCGAAGTGGGGCACGTGTTCAAGCTGGGCACGAAGTACTCCGAGAAGATGAACTGCACATACCTCGACGAAGGCGGACAGCGGCAGCCGATGATCATGGGCTGCTACGGCCTGGGCATCGGCCGCACCGTCGCCGCGGCGATCGAGCAGAGTCACGACAACGACGGAATCATCTGGCCGATGCCCATCGCGCCATTCGAGGTCGTGGTCACACAGATCGGACGTGAAGACAACGTGCGCGCAACCGCAGAAGATGTGTATCGAAAGCTGATCGATGCCGGTATCGACGCGCTCCTTGATGATCGCGACGAACGGCCGGGCGTAAAATTCAAAGATGCCGATCTGATCGGATTTCCGCTGCGGGTCGCCGTGGGCGCGAAGAGTCTGGCCAATGGTCAGATCGAGTGGAGCTTGCGCAAGGATCGCGCGAAACAGCTTGGCGCGTCAGCAGACGTGATCATGCGCGTTGCGGACGAGGTGCGCGGCCGGCGTGTCTAGCGCGCGTGCTATTCTTGATCATGCGCAGAATTTGTTTTTTCCTGGCCATTTGTGTGGCCATTACAGTCCCGCTCGCTGCACAAAATACCGATATTGAATCGCTCGCCGGCCTGCAATTTAATTTCGGCAACCCGGGCGCTCGATCGCTCGGAATGGGCGGCGCATTTCTCGGCCTCGCTGATGACGCGTCGGCGGCCGAGGCGAATCCGGCAGGCTTGACGATTCTGAGGAAGCCCGAGGTCTCCATCGAGGCGCGCAACTATCAGGAGCAGCAGATCTTCTCGACGAGCGGAACATTTCCGGAAATCGCTCGCACCGACTTCAACCATTACAGCCAGCGTATCGAGCTGACATTCGGCAGCTTCGTTTATCCGTACAAGAAATTCACGTTCGGCGCTTACTACCATGAGCCGCTACGCAATGAGGGCGCAGGACAAGTCATTCCGCAGCGGAACCAATTTTCAGGCACAGTCGAAAAGAACGTGCCGAACTTCTTTCTTCCGAAAAACGGCACGCCGGTCACGCAGGCCCAGTGCGAGCAGATTCGGCAGCAACAGAACGATTTTTTCGCGTGCCTCGAATATCAAGTTCTGCCCTTCCTGAGCGCGCTGAGCGTTCAGGAGCGCACCTTCGGTTTAGCGGCGGCGTACAACTTCGGCAAGATCTCTGTGGGCGGAACGGTTCGTTATCAACGATTCAACGAATCCGCGTTCACATTCCGAGTCACGCCGACATTCGACTTCTCGAGTATCTCGGTTCAAGCGACGAGTGACGTCACGGACCAGACCTCGAAAGTCAAAGATCAAACGGACGTGACGTTCACCGGTGGAATCAAGTGGGCGCCGAATGACAAGTTCAGCGCCGGTGCGGTGTACAAACAGGGCGCAAAATTCGCGACGCCGACGTTCGCCGCGAATTCCGACACGCAGTTCAAATTCGTGAAGGTCGCCGACACGACGTTCCATATTCCCGATGTGTATGGTGCCGGCGTGTCGTATCGTCCCATTCCCGTGTTGACGGTCAATGCCGACGCGGTGCACGTAACATACTCAAATCTCGTAGACAATTTCGTATCAATTAACGCCGATATCCGGGCCATCGACAAAGCGTACAAAGCCGCCGACATAACCGAGTTGCACGTCGGCGGTGAATATTTTTTCGCGATGAAGATTCCGTTCGCGCTGCGGGCGGGCGTGTGGCGCGATCCGGCGCACTCGATCGAATTTCGCGGGCCGCTGACGACGCCCGATGCGGTCGCTGCGGCGATTCTCTATCCGAAAGGAACGTCACAGACGCACATTTCTGCCGGAGCGGGAATGGCGTGGCCCCGCTTCCAGATCGACGCGGCGTACGATCGCAGCCAGCACTATCGCGTCGGCTCGCTGTCGATGGTGGCGAGGTTCTGAAGCGAGATATCCATTCGCTCCACAGGCCCCTCACCCGGCCCTTCGGGCCACCCTCTCCCGATGGGAGAGGACACTGATGCACGGCGTAATGTTATCTTTTTACGACGACATGATTGCGCTCGTGGCGTTGCTGCTCGCGACCGAATTTCCCTCCAACAGCAAGACGTCCTGGATGCGTCCGGAATCCTTCCATCTCGTCGTGGGCATGAGTCGCTCGGACACTGTGAAGACGCTCGAAGACGTCGGCTGGAAGATGAAAAAGGGTGACGATGACGAGCACCTCATCATCGATTACGCCGATGACAAAGCCGTCACGCTGCAGTTTCATCGCGACCGCCTCCGATCGATCCGATTCGAGCTCTTCACGTTTCTGCCCGATGCGCGCACAGCCTTCAACGAAGAAAAAGCATTTCTGCGCGAGTCTCTTGGCCGGCCGAAACGGCTCAAATCGAAATCCGTTCTGCTCTACGACGGGACCCTGCCGAACGTGATGGTGGTGCTCTCCGCCGACCCGAAATCGCAGAACGGATCGCAAGGCCTGGGAATCCTGGTGGTGCGCTACTACGACCCAGCGCCGCCACGATAGTTGTCATCCCGAGCGTAGCGAGGGATCTGGGCGGAGCGCGTAGAGTGCTGCGCCACCCTGCCCTCCAGGCCCCTCGCTAACGCTCGGGGTGACAAACGAGAGCTACAATCTTCGCCCTTCAGTGCGACCCACATTTTTCAAAACGGCCGCATCGTTTCGCGAGTGGCTGGAGCGAAATCATGCGACCGCATCCGAGCTGCTCGTCGGTTTCTACAAGAAGGGATCGGGGAAGCCGTCGATCACCTGGCCTGAATCCGTCGATCAGGCGCTGTGCTTCGGCTGGATCGACGGCATACGCAGGCGCATCGACGACGTGAGTTACAGCATCCGCTTTACGCCGCGAAGGCGGGGCAGCATCTGGAGCGCCGTGAACATTCGTCGAGCGAAGGAGCTGGCAAAGCGAGAGATGATGCATCCCGCGGGATTGTGCGAATTCGAGAAGCGCAGCGAGGAAAAATCGCGGATCTATTCTTATGAACGCGAGCGAGCCGCACTCACGCCGGCCTACGAGAAGCGATTTCGTGCGAACAAGAAGGCGTGGAAGTTCTTCAGTGAACAGCCGGCGGGCTACCGGCGCCTAACGGCGCACTGGGTCACAAGCGCGAAGAAGGAAGAAACGCGAGCCCGCCGCCTAACCACTCTGATCGAAGCTTCTGCCGAGAGCAGACGCCTCTACTGACGCCATGTGCCCGACCCACCGCCCGCCCCCGCGACGGTCTCGGCAGCCTTCTTCGCTTCGTACTTCTCTGCCGCTCCCTCGAAGACGAAGAGGCCCTCGCGAAGCGTCCCGAAGTAGATTCGATTCCCTTCGGACGGATCAACGGCGATCGATGTAACTTCAGCAGTGCGCGAGGGAAGCGGAAATGCGTTCCACTCCGACTCGCGCGCCGCGCTGACGAGCACCTCGCGCTGCTGACGCGACGTGAGAAAGACGAGCTCGTTGTCGCTGCGCGTCGCTGCGAAGACGGCGGCGTACTGCGCGTCGGGCACTTCCGCTTCGTGCCACTTGCGATCGATGTCCACGCGACCTGCATGCACGCCGGCCACTCCGGCGACGAAGATAAATTGCGCGCCGTTCACATTGCGGACAGCGATCGTGCGGCCTTTCGCCGGCGCGTCTTCGATCGGCCACCATCGCTCGCCATCGAACATAGTGACGCCGTTCGTCGTGAGCGCAAACAGAGCGCGCCTCTCGCCAAGCGAGCCGATGCCGAGGTCGACGGCGCGCGCGTCGGAGTCAGCGAGCCGGTACCAGCTCTTTCCTGCGTCGCGGCTGGTGTACACGCCGTCGGCTGTGGCGGCGAAGAACCGCGCGCGATTGAATCGGATCACCTTATCGACGCGGATCGGAGCATTCGCCGGCACGCTTTGTTTCCAGTCGACGCCGTCTGCACTGAAGAAGAATCCCTTTTCGGTTCCGGCAATGAATTTCACTTCCGGATCGTCGTTGAGCACGAGGGACATCACCGCCGGAAGTTTGGTCGTGCTGATTTTTTTCCACGTGATTCCGGCGTCGGTTGACTCGTAAATCCCGCTGGAGACACCGCCGAATGCCACCGACCCGTAGACGTGCTTCGATGCAGCGGCATCGACAGCAACTGAGGTGACAGTCAGGTTCCGTAGCCCGTCACAGGAGCGTGAGAAAGTTTTGCCGTAGTCGTTCGAGATGTAGATGCCGTCGCCTTCGACACCGAGGATGATTCGGTGCGGGCGTTGAGGATGAAGGGCGATCGTGTTGATCACCAATTCTTCATCGGAGATGCGATACCAAAGCTTGCCAGCATCATCGGAGCGATAAAGACCACCGACCGTGCCGGCGAAGAGTGTGTCGCGATCGCAGGGGCTGATCTCGACGTCGTGAACGCGGCGATTGTCGAATCCATCACGATATCGTATCCAATTCTCACCATGATTTTTCGTGTTATATACCCAGCCGCACGTCGCCACCCACATGTCATCCGGATCCTCGGGATTGAACGTGATGGCGAACATGTCGGTGTCCAGCACCATGCCGTTGTTGATCAGCGTCCAGGTCTTACCGCCATCGTCGCTTCGATAACCCTGACGCCAGGTTCCTACATACAGCCGATCGCGCGTGCGCGGATCGATGGCCACCGATTCGACGTTCTCCTGATCCGAGATCTTCTGCCACGTTGCGCCTGCGTCGGACGACTGATAAACGCCTGTTAGGCCGCCGGCGATGAGAGAGCAAGCGTCATGCGGATCGACAGCGATTGCGCGAACGGAAAAATCTTCGAGTCCTGCGTCGCGCCGGCTCCACGACTTGCCGCCGTCCTCCGATACCGCAATCACACCCCCGCCCCACAACCCCCAGCACGCCGCCCACAACCGCCCGTTGCGATCGACCACCAGGCTGTCGACGACGTAACCAGGAAAAGGCACGCCATTGCGCGGGCTCTCCCATGTTTTCGCTCCGTCGTGCGACACATACACCTCGCCGCCGCTGGTGCCGAGGTAAAGAGTGTCGGGGTTGGTGGCGTCGATGATCAGCGCGCGGACGTCGGCACCGTAAAGCGCAGCTCGCCGCCACTGCGCCGACATCGGCGCGGCGACGACGCACATCGCGAGCAGAACGAGCAATTTACGCATGTCTCCCCACCCAAAATTGTAGCTGCACCGGGCCAAAGCAAACTTGCTGCCGCCCGGTGCCGAGTGCCGACTGCCGAGTTGAATCGGGCCTTGCTTGGCACCCGGCACTCGGGACTCGGCACTCAGGACTGCTATCCTACGCCGACGATGGGAATCCTCCGAACATGCGTCTTTCCGTGTGCCGGATTCGGCACGCGCTTCTTTCCCGCGACGAAGGTCATTCCCAAAGAGATGCTGCCCCTCGTTGACAAGCCGATTCTGCAATACGGCATCGAGGAGGCGCGCGACTCCGGATTCGACAAGCTGATCATCGTTACTTCAAAAGGAAAAGACTCGATCCTCGATCATTTCGATCGAACCTCAGAGCTGGAGCGATCCCTTCGCGAGCGTCAGAAGTTCGACCTCCTCGGCGAAGTAGAGACGGTCTCGAAGATGGTCGACCTCATCGCCGTTCGGCAGAAAGAAGCGCAGGGACTCGGACAGGCTGTGCTCGTGTCGCGCGATGCAGTCGGAAACGAGCCGTTCGCCGTGATTCTGCCGGACGACGTGATCCTTGCCGACGAGCCCTGCCTGCTCCAGATGCGTCATGTGTTCGAGGAGACCGGACGCCCGGTTGTTGCCCTCATGGAAGTGTCCCCTGATGAAACATCGCGATACGGAATTGTCGCCGGCTCAAATGTGGGCGGGAGGCGGTTTCACATCACGGACATGGTCGAGAAGCCGAAGAGCAATGCGCCGTCGCACTACGCGATCATCGGCCGCTATATCCTGCCGCCGGAGATCTTCCCGATTCTGCAGAAGACCGGCCGCGGCGCCGGAGGCGAGATCCAGCTCACCGACGCGCTGCGGCAGCTCGTGCAGCAGGGCGAGTTTTACGGCTACGTGTTCGAAGGCAAGCGATACGACGCGGGCGAAAAAATCGGCTATCTCAAAGCGACCGTCGACTACGCGCTGAAGCATCCGGCGCTGGCCGAAGAATTCCGCGCGTATCTCAAGACAATCCTCGACGATGGAAAAGCGACTCGAGTTGATCGAGCTGCCTCCGAACGTGCGGCAGCTCGTCGCTGAGTGTGAAGTCAGCGGAAAGCGCACGCTGTTCGAACGCGACGGAAAGCCCGTTGCGATTCTCGTTTCCTATGACGAATATCTAGCGTTGCGGGAAACCATCGACATCGCAAACAATCCCGAGCTGCGGCGGCAGATCGACGCCGCCGAGGAAGAGCTGAAACGGAACGCGCTGATGCTGCCGGAGGACCTGTTTGAGGGATGAGATAAAAGGACTGAGGACTCAGGACTGAGGACTGAGACCCACCCGCACTCAGTCCTCAGTCCTCAGTCCTCAGTCCTTATCAATGTGGAACGATCGCCTGAGAATCGCCGAATGCGTCGCCCAGCAATGGAGCGCCTTGTCCGAGTCCGAGCGCGCAGCGGTTCGCAAAGCGTTGGAGACAATCGATGACGATCCGATCATTGGCGCGCCGCTGTTCGATCCGCTGCGCGGCTATTGGAGTTTTTCAATTGACGGGCTGCGGATCATCTATCGAATCGTCGCTGACGCGCGCTTCGTCGTCATCCTGAGTATCACTCGGCGATGAGCATGCGCTTCGTTCTCGCGTCGTCGTCGCCGAGGCGGCGGGAGCTTCTTGCGTCAATCGGGCTGGAGTTTGACGTGATCCCCAGTCACATTCCCGAGGAGCGGCGCGAGGGAGAAGCGCCGGAGGAGTATGTCGCGCGGCTCTCACGCGAGAAAGCGCGCGCGGTTTCCGACAAGAGTGAATCGCGATG
>QHVY01000106.1 GCA_003223695.1 Acidobacteriota bacterium | reverse complement strand
GACATCGACCTGCATGTTGCGAAGATCGCCAAATGCATCGCGTTGTGCGCCGATGATCGAGCGCGCCAGATCGGCGATGGTGAGCATCTGGTTCGCTCCGATCGAAAAATCGCGCGACGACACGCCTTGCGAGCTAACGGTCGCGCCGGCGATGAAGTTGTAGCGCAGGGTGACGCGCACCGTTGCGCTCTCTCCCGCAGCTTCGATCAGCATCAGCGTCGACCGATAGGTCGCCGGCGTTGCCGCGGCGACGGTTCTCGCCGACGAATCATCGACTCCCGTGAATCGCTTCCCCTGCCCTGATGCCAGCGCCGCGGATGCCGGAACTGCAGGCAGGCTGCTGCCGAAGCTAGCGCCGCCGGCGGACATGGTGACGCGTCCTACAGCGCTTACGCTGCTCGTGCTTGTGAGGCGCACGAAACCGCTCGACGCGGACAGCGTCGTTTTCGACGTGCTCATCGGTGGAATGCTCATCGTCTGCGAGGCGCCGGCGCCAGCCGGTCGTACCGAGTGATGGCGGTTCGCGACGTCAGTCGTTAGCGTCACCTGGGCCGCAGTGTTCGATGGATTACTGATGTAGACATCGTTCGGAGCCGTCTGCACGAGCGGCATGATGAGCGGCCCCGACGCGCTTCCCCACTGATGCAGAGGGTCAGTGAGCACCCAGCCGTCGTTCGTTGTCGGGTCATTGATGACCGCATAACCGGCGAATCTGGCACTGCCGGTACTGTCATTCGTCAGGATGATCGATCGAGTTCCATTTACAGCGGCGCTCCCCGCGGCAGAAAAAGCGGGCACATCGCCGCTGTCGATGCCGACGATGGCGCCGTTCGCGTCGAGATATTGAATTGAAATGTGTCCGGCGTTGCCGCTCACCTCCTGAATCCAGACGGAGGTTTGAGAATCCTGCGCGCCGGCGAACGTCAGATGATCGCCAGCGGCGATGCTGCGATCCGACCGAAGAATCGGCAGCGCCGTCGCCGAGGAGATTGCACTGTTCGGATCGTTGAGCGAGACGACAGCGCTCAACGCGACGCTCGCGGCTTGACTGCTGCGAACTTGCAGCGACCCACCGCCGGTTCCGGTGATGCCGAAGACGTTCTTGCTGATGGCCGGGAACGAGACGCCAGCGCTCGGCGCGAACGCCGGAATGGCACTGAGCTGCGTCGGATTGCCTCCGGCGGTGAAGAAAAGCTGCAGATCGGAGATCGACGGCACGCTCGCGCGGCTGGAGATCGACAGATCGCCGTTGAAACGATTCGCAGTGCGAAGCCCATCGATGAACAGCGCCACTTCGCCTGATTGCAGCGGCTGCGGGCTGCCCGGGCCGGTGCCCGGTTTCACGACATCGACGATCGTCACGGACACACTTCCGGTCGGAGTGTTGCCGAGGGCGATGAGACCTTTCGACGCGGCCGGAGTGAGATACCGCAGTGAGATTTTTCCGCTGACACCCCCATTGGGAGCGGCACCATCGGGCCGTTGAGAGCGATCGATGTTGAACGTCACGGTCGCCGTCTGTCCCGCAGCAATGTTGATCGCTCCGCTCTGGGGAACGATCCACGGCACATCGGCGACAGCGATGCCAGTGAGTCCGCCAGTGCCGTTGTTCTTGAACTGCACGGAGCCCGACGGATTCTGGCCCGCGGGAGCGGAGACGTCACTTCGTGGCGCCGTCGGTTGCGGATTGACCGGTGCAGTCGGAGGAGCGGCAACGAGAAGATGAACCGGAACAATGATCCCCGCCGGAGAGATGCTGATCGTGCCGTCGAACGTCCCGGCAGGTTGCGAGCTCGCCGTGATACCGACGATCTGACTCGCTCCCGGCGCGATGGTGAATGACGCCGGCGAGATCGTAAAGAAATTGCCATTCTGCGTCAGCGTGACATTCCCCGCTGCGGCGCCAGCATTCGAAATCGTGAAGCTGTCGGTGGCGCCCGACGCACCGGCCGCCTGCAGCATGCCCGAAGGCAAAGCGCCGATGACGATCTTCGGCGCGCCCGCCGTCACAGTCACGGTCGTTGTCGCTGTCGTCGTACCGCCCGGACCCGTCGCAGTCAGTGTGTAGTTTGTCGTTTGGGAGGGCGAGATGTTTACGCTTCCGGAGGCCGCCTGCGTGCCGATGCCGTTGTCGATCGAGACAGAGGCGGCGTTGATCGTCGACCACGTGAGCGTGGCTGAGTCGCCCGCGCTGATCGTGGACGGATTTGCGGTGAAGCTCGCGATTGCCGGAGCGGGTGTGCCGCTCGACGAACGAGTCACTGTGAACATGTTTGATTCGCCGGGAAAATCACCGGTGACCGTTCCGCTAATGGTGTTGCCGCTGACTGTAGCAGTCACGTTGTGCTTCTTCTGACCGTCGGACACGAAGCCGGTGATCGTGTTCCCGTTGACCACGCCAGAAAAGACTTCAGTCTCCGGATTCGGATCGGTCGTCACCGTGCAGTTCCCCGACGAGTCTTCGTGATCCCTCTTGGTGTTGGTCGCCGTGACGTTGCCGCTGACGCCATTGCCGGCCTGAACAAGCTCCAGCGTGACCTGACCGGAAAACATGATCGGCGCCAGCTTTCCGCAGGGAATCAACGTCTCGCCGTACGTGCCTGCGTAGGTGCCGGTCAGACCTGAAGCCGGCGGCTGCGTACTGGTCTGAGTGAGAGCGCCGGTCAATGGGCCACCGTCGCCGGTGCCGACGCTCAGGTTCATCGAACTACCGTTAACCGTGGCCGTAAATGAATGCGTTCCGCCGCCGCTGCCCGTATATGTTCCGCTGAACGACGATCCTGAAATGGTCGCGGTTATGGGAATGACCCTTGTGATTGTCGGGCTCCCCGCGACGCACGCATCATCCGGCCCCATCGCCTGAAGTGAGCCAGTGACAAAATTTCCGGATTGCAGCAGGGCGAGCTCGGTGGTGAATGTCTGTACCACCGAACTACCATTGCTGCACAGGAGTGGTCCTGAAATGGTTCCATTCCACGTACCGGTGACATCCGCAACGGCGACGGACGACAGAAAGAACAGGACTAGAACACAGCCCGCGCGACGACTGATCATTTTGGGAATTCCTCTTGCTGAATTTGGACGTACAAAAATATTGGTTCCCACTGATTTCGTCAAGGGCGCCAGCGAAGCGTGATCCAGCCTTTCGTTCCCCGAAGACCACTGACGCGAGCCGCGCCTGCAGTGAGGTCGAGTGCCGGCAGACCAATCAGCGGAATCGGTTCCGAATGCGTCGAAACCTCGAGCCCGCGAACGGTGGCGGTGTGCGGGCCGGCTTCAGCCGGCCGGGTAAAGCCGGCCCCCACACTATGCCGCTGCCAGAACCCGGTGATTCCGCCGAGGGTCACCTCTGCGCGCGCCCCGTGATATCGGCGCACCTCGGCGAACGCGGGCGGGAGGGCGGGATCGAGAACGCGCTCGACGAGAAGTGAATCGGGCGTGATCGACGATGCCACGCCACCGATCGTCATGCGGCGGCCCGCTTCAGCCGATACGCCGAATCGAATTCCGGCGAAACGTACCGCCGCGTGAACGGACGCGCGGGCGTGCTGCGCCGAATCGAATGCGACGCGTGCCGATGCCCGGCTGCTCTTCTGACGCGCAGAAAATGTGCAGTCCACGAACGCGCGCGACGAATGGCCGCCAAGGGCGCCCGCTTCGAACGTGGTGACCGTGAGCGGAGTGTAGATGTCATAGTTGCCGCGAAGCTCGAGGCCGTTCATCGTTCTTCGTTCTTCGTTGTTCGTGCTGTTCGAAGAACGGAGAACAAAGAACGAAGAACTCACGGCGACCGGCCAGCCGCGCCAGGTCAGCGCGAGCGCGCCGCCGTGATCGCCGGCTATCGCCAAGGCATCGATTCGTCCGACGACATCGCCGAAGCGGATTCCGAGTTCGTCGAAACGCTGGTAGGCAGTCCACGCGCCGCCGAAGATGGTGGAGAATTCCTGGCGTCCAAAACCGTACCGGCGTGCTGGCCCAACCGGCGCATGCTCAAACGTGATCGCGTTTGCGATCACCGGCGGAATCGCCGGCGCCAATCGCGTCTCCAACGGTTGGAGCCGGCTGAGAGCCGGCTCTACGTTCGATAGATGACGAATGACGTAGCCGTCGGGCTCGAGCGACATGAAGTAGAGCGAGCCGTCCGGCGCCGGAGCAGGATCGAGCGCCGCGCCCGCCGTGCGCGTCAGAAATTCGACGCCGCTGTCGACACGGGCGATGTCGATGAATCCGCCGGAGGCGACGGCGGCCACCACATGCGTGCCGCTCCACTCGGGTGAAAACGCGCCGCTCACAAGTGTGGCGGCGGGCGCCTCGCCCGCCGCTGAGCGGCCGAGGGCGGCCGCTTCCACACGGATCTTCCATCCGCCGCGGTCATGCTCCGCCCAGATGATTCGACCGTCTGCCGCCGCCCGCGGATGCGAGTAGATTTTGTCGAGCGTCGGCTCGTTGTACGGGGTCACCTTCCCCGAAGAAATATTAACAACAATTAGTTGTGATAATCCATAACGATTCCTGACAGCGACCGCGCGCTCTCCATCGGGCAGCGGATCGGCGTCTTCGACATCCGCAAGATGCGTAATCCGTCGATTTACGTGGGAAGAAGGCGTCCAGAGAAAAAGATCGTGATGGAAAAATTCTTCGCGGTCCGGCTGCTTGTGCGTGTAGAGAATCGATTTGCCATCGCGCGTCCAGCGCGGCGAAGTGATGTCGTGGCCGTCGCGCGGAGTGAGCGTGAAGAGCGGCTTTCGCGGCAGCGGCTTCGTGTGCACCGGCGCGACGTCCTGCGGATCGCGCTTCAACATCTTTTCGATCTGCTTTCGAAATTTCTCCTCCTCCGGATTCGGGCCGGTCGAAACGACGACGAGCTTCGCCTCCCCTTTTTCGTTGCGCTGCACGAATGCGAGCTTGCTTCCGTCGGGCGACACCGCTGGATCGCCGCTGCCGCGCGTCGTCTCCTGCCACAACTCTCCTTCCCGCAACTCCCCGGCACGCCCCGCTGCCATCGCGCGCTCCGTCAGCTCCGCGGTGAATCGATCGTAAAGACGCTCCGGCGGATCGCCGAACACACCCACAAACGCTTCGTCGAAACTGCGCCGTTGACGCGCTGTCATGCGGGCCCATAAATGACGAAGCAAATTAGGTCCGCCGCCGCGCTGCTCGAGCCATTCGAGATACGCCGATCCGACGAGGTACGCCATCGACATCCCGAAGAAGCGACGGTCGGAATTCAATTGCGAATACGACGGCAGCCGTCCGCTGATCGCCCATTTGCGCAGAAGCCCCGAGCCGGTGATTCGTCCCTCGATCACCGTCGCATAGCCCTCGATCAGCCATCGAGGTGCGGAAAGCGTGATCGGATTGAGCGGCAGCACATGGGCGAGCAGCCGCTGCGTCAAATTGCGCGACGGCCGTAGAAGATGCACGAGATGCGTCATCTCGTGAGTAATGAGCAGATCGATCCAGTTGTGAAATTCGCCGAGCTGACTCTCCGGCTCCGGAGGCTCGGTGAAGAGAACGATGCGCGGAGACCCGAGCAGCGGCAGCGTAGCGCCGTTCGACTCGGCGATGGGATTCATCACCAGAATGTCCGTGACTTTCTCC
>QHVY01000105.1 GCA_003223695.1 Acidobacteriota bacterium | reverse complement strand
TCGCTCGGCGAATCGAGGCAGCCAACGATATGCATCAGCGTCGATTTGCCCGAGCCGGATGGGCCGACGATCGCGACGAATTCACCCTGCTCGATGGCGACATCGATTCCGCGAAGCGCCTGCACGGCATTGTCGCCGGCGTCGTAGGTCTTCGTCACTCCCTCGAGCTGGATGAGGGCCTTTGCGGTCATCGGTTCGATGAATTCTGCTAGCGCGCTCATGTTCGTTCGCCGTTGGCTGTTGGCCGTTGGCCATGGTCGTTCGGCGAACGGCCAACGGTGTACGGCCAACGATTAATCGTCGTTTTCGTTCTTCTTGTCGTTGGGCAGCGTCGGATCTTCGAGGGCGATCTCCTCACCGGCTTTCAACCCCTTCAGGACCTGGACATTCTTGTTGTCCGACAGGCCGCTCACGATCACGCGCTTATCGAAGAATTTCTTCCATGCGTTTTTGTCGATCTTCCCGTCGTCATCCTTTTTCTTCTTCGTCGCCTCGGCCAGCGCCTTGGCGTCCAGTTTCTTCTTCACGTAGACGACTTCTCCTTCATCGCGTTGGAACACCGACTCGACGGGCACCGTCAGCACTTTTTCTTTGCGCTCGCCGATCATCTCGATGTTCGCCGTCATGCCGGAGCGCAGCTCGCGCCCCTGCGCGTCGAGGCGGACTTCGATGTCGAAGACGCGCACTTTGTCGTCGATGCGCACCGCGGGCGCGATGCGATCGACGCGGCCGGCAAACGAGATTTTCGGATACGCGTCGAGCGTGACTTTCACCGGCATTCCGACGTGCACCTTGCCGATGTCCACTTCATTCACGCCCGCTTTCACGATCATTTTCGTGACGTCAGCGACCGTGAAGAGCACTGTTCCGGCATTGAATGACGACACGCCTGATGTGATCGACTCGCCGATCTCGATGTTCTTCGTGAGCACCGTTCCATCCATCGGCGCGACGACGTTCGATCCCTGAAAACTCTCCGGCGATTGATTGATGGGGATCCCGCTCTTCTCGACGATGTTGTACTTCTCCTGCGACTTCTCGAACTCCTGCTTCGCGGCGAGGAACTCCGATTCGCTATCGCGGTTCTGCTTGGTGGCCAGCAAACCTTGCAGGAAGAGGTTGTGATCCTGCTCGTAATTCTTTTTGGCCTGCTCGTAGCGGATGCGCGCGGAAGTCAGAGCGTTTTTCGTGTCCGCGAGCGACTGAGCCTGATTGAGGTCGGGCTCGACGCGCGCCAGGACATCGCCGCTCTTCACCAGATCACCGTCGCGATGAAAGATGGAAACGACTTTCCCCGAGACGGCGCTCTTCACGTCCACCTTGACTTCAGGCTGGACGTTGCCGACTTCCGTCACTTTCACCTGAATATCAGCGACTTCCGCTTTGCCTGTTTTGACCGGCAGCTTCGGCGGCTGATTGCCGTTGCCCTTCGCCTTCATCGCCACGAAAACGATGACGATGATCAGCGCCAGACCGGCGCCGGAGAAGATCGCGAGCTTCTTCTTTCTACTGGATGCACGCATGCACCCTATAACGCTCGGCAAAGCGAAAGGTTTCAGAGAGATTCACCACAGAGATCACAGAGACGTCTCTGTGTCCTCTGTGCCTCTGTGGTGATCTATAACGACGCTAACGCTTCCTTCGGGAACACCCGCGCATCGACTTTCGGATGCGCCTGCGCGACGCGCCCCTTTTCGTCAATCAAGTAAGCGATCCGCTTCGCATATTCGTCTTTCGACGAGCTCGCGGCGCCATACGCCATGCCGATCTTGCGGTCCGTGTCGCACAGCAGCGGAAACTGGAAATGGAACTTCTCGGCGAACTTCTTGTTGTCGTCAGCCTTATCGAAGCTGGCGCCGAGGATCTGGACGTTTTTCGATTGGTAGTCTTCGAAGAGGTCCCGGAACCCGGTCCCTTCCGCCGTTCAGCCGGGTGTGTCGGCCTTCGGAAAAAACCAAAGCAAGACCTTCTTTCCGCGGAAGTCGCTGAGCTTCACGCGACGTCCCTGGTGATCGGTCACCTCGAAATCGGGCGCCGCATCGCCAACCTTCAACATGGATCCACCTCCGAAGAGTGCCTGCCAGGCGTAGCGCAGCGCTCCCTTGAAAGACACGCGCGTATTGTACGTGCGATGGATTGGGAGTCGCGGTATCGATCGGGCGACTTCGGCCCGAGCGAGGCGCATCGGCTGGTGATCGGAGCCGCCGCGATGCTTCCGCCCGGCCGCGCGCTCGATCTCGCCTGCGGCGCCGGGCGCAACGCACGCTATCTCGCAGAGCGCGGATGGAGAGTGATTGCCGTCGATCTTTCTGTCGCTGCCGTCCGCATGGTGGGCGCTCCTGTTGTGCTCGCCGATCTCGAACGACACGCGCTTCCGTTTGCTGACGACACGTTCGACCTCGTCTGCATCATCAATTTTCTTCACCGGCCACTGTTCGCGGAGGCGCAGCGCGTAGGTCGGAGCGTCGCGGCGGCGATCCGCACATCGGGGCACTACTCGTTATCCCCAGACGAGCTGCGCAGCTACTTCGCCGGCTGCAGAATCGTGGTCGATCGCGAGGGCGAGATCATCGCCATCAAAGGTAACGAAGCGTGAAGTCGATCAGCTTCTGCTTGAAAGCGGTGTACGGCGGATAGAGAAGCTGAATCATGCTGAAACGCGTCGGCTGCTCGAGCACCGCGCGGGCGTTCGAGAACGCCTCGAAGCCCCACCGCCCGTGTGCCTTTCCGAATCCGCTCTCCCCGACTCCGCCGAACGGAAGATTGACTTGATAGAAATGCACGAGCGTGTCGTTGATGACCGTGCCTCCCGCGCGGGTCCGCTGCAGCACTCGGTTAATGACGCGCCGATCACGGCTGAAGAGATACAGGACCAGCGGCTTCTCCCGATCGTTCACGATCCGCAGCGCCTCATCGAGATCGCGATACGAAATGACCGGAAGGAGCGGACCAAAGATCTCCTCGTCGGGTAAGACATCTTCCAGGATCGTGAGCGGAATCTTGCGACCTCCCGGTGTCGCGCCTTGCGCAAGCCTGCTGATCCGCGCGGCGTGACGCTCATTGATCAGTAATGACGTTTCGGTGGCGGGCATCGCACGTAATTTTTCAAGGAACGGCGCGCGGACGTTTTCGTCGACCAGGATGTAGTCGGGCGCGATGCAGACCTGTCCCGAGTTCAGGGACTTTCCCCAGGCGATTTTTTTTGCGGCTTCGTCCAAATCTCCAGTGCGATCGACGATCACAGGCGATTTGCCGCCGAGCTCCAGCGTTACCGACGTGAGATGCTCCGCGGCAGCGCGCATGACGATTTTTCCGACGGCGGGGCTGCCGGTGAAGAAGATGTGATCGAACTTCTTCTTCAGCAGCGCTTCGGCAACTCGCGCATCGCCTTCGATCACCGCCACTTCACTCTCGTCGAACAAATCGCGGAGCAGGCGCTGCATACAGGCGCTCGCGTGCGGCGTCATCTCAGAAGGCTTCAGAATTGCGCAGTTGCCGGCGGCAATCGCCGAGACCAGCGGGCCGAGCGTGAGGTTGATCGGAAAGTTCCACGGCGAAATGATCAGCACGACACCTTTGGGCTCGTACACGACGCGTGAGCGCGAGCCGAGGAGGGCGAGCGGCGCGGGGACGCGGCGAGGTCGCGTCCACGATCGCACCTGTCTCATCGCATGCCGCGCCTCGGCAAGCACCGGAAAAATCTCGGAAAGATCGACTTCCGCCGGCGGCTTGCGGTAGTCGTCCCACAGCGCTTGGCGGATTTCGTCGCGGCGACTCAATAGAGCGTCGTGCAGCCGCCGAATTTTTTGCTTCCGTTCGCGCGCACCCGTCTCAGCAACTGCGAGGCGCCGGGCCTGCTGTTTCTCGAATACGCGATCGATCTCTTCTAGGGAAAATCGATCTCCGCGATATTGTTCAAGTTCAAGTACATCCACTGGGCGGTGCTCCGCTCGCGACCGATGAAGTCGAGCTCGTTGTCGTAGCAACTGTCGACGAGGTACATCTGCGACTTCTGACCCGATTTCAACTCCACATTGAGCGTCAGCACAGGACCGCGAGTGCAGCACGGGCTGAAGTTCACTGATGTCGCGGGACCGACAATCTTGGCGATGTCGTTTTTCGACGGCGCGATCGTCGAGCCGTCGGAAGTGCACAGATTCGCGTTGTCGAATCGCGCATAGCCGCTGAGCACAATGTAGTAACCGAATTGCGAAGTGCCGAGGTCGAGAACGTGAGACTCGCCGTTGACTAGTTTCACCGTGACGGCCGGGTTCGCCTGCGGCAAGGCCAGATCGAGAATCATGTTCGCCTCGGGCGTGACGGTTACCGTGAAAGGCTGGTATGCGAAGTCTGAAACCGTGAGCAGCGCCGGCCGGCCAGCCGGCAGAACGATCGAATACTTTCCATCGATTTTCGTACCGTTACCGTTTTGGACCGAAGTATTCGTTCCGCTGCGCACAATCGCGCCGGGAACTGGAGCACCCGTCGCCGCGTCGCGAATGATGCCGCTGATCTTCACGCTCGGGAGCGTCGCCGTCGCGCGTTCACGAATAGCGGCTGAGAGAGGCAATGCTGCGAGAAGGGTGATGGTGAAAATCCGGGCAAAGGTCATTGAAAGTTCTCCTTGAGTGAAACGTCCGGACAATATTATCTAATGTTGCCGATGATGGCGAAACAGTCAGCCGCTGCAGCGGTGGAATTCGTGCGCGAAGCCGAGGGCAGACTGGCCGCGGCGAACGTCGAGCAGCAGCGCGCCGAATGGATCGCGCAGAATTTCATCACTCACGACACACAGATGCTCGCTGCTGCCGCCAACAGCTCACATTGCTGAAGACCTCGCTCGTGCTCGCGCCGCCGTCGGACCCGAAGGAGTCCGAGGAGCTGTCGAAGATCATGGCGCGCCTCGAGTCGACGTACGGCAAGGGCAAGTGGTGCCCCGACCCGGAGAAGTCCCGCGACTCGGTCCGGGACAAGCCGGAGGCGTGCAAGAACATCGACGAGATTACGCGGATCCTCGCCGAGTCGCGCAACGAGCCCGATCTGCGCGCCGCGTGGGAAGGGTGGCACACGATCGCGCCGCCGATGCGCAAGGACTACACGCGGTTCGTCGAGCTGTCGAACACGGGCGCGAAGGAGCTGGGGTTTGCCGACACCGGCGCGATGTGGCGATCGAAGTACGACATGCCGCCCAATGCGTTCGCGGCGGAGGCCGATCGGCTGTGGAATCAGGTGAAACCGCTTTACCAATCGCTGCATAAGTACGTGCGGCGGAGACTCGGCATCGCGACGGACACAATTCCGGCACACCTTCTCGGCAACATCTGGGCGCAGGAGTGGGGCAACATCTACGACCTCGTTGCGCCCGCAGATGCCGGCGGAAGTTACGACCTCACAAAAATCCTGGAGGCGCGAAGCGACATCGATGTCGTCGGGATGATGCGCATCGGTGAGCAGTTCTTCACGTCGCTCGGTTTTGCGCCGCTTCCACAAACATTCTGGGAGCGTTCACTCTTCACCAAACCGCGGGACCGCGATGTCGTTTGTCACGCGAGCGCGTGGGACCTCGACGACGAAGAAGACCTGCGCGTCAAAATGTGCATCTCGAAGACCGCGGATTACTTTCAGACGATTCATCACGAGCTCGGTCACAATTTCTATCAGCGCGCATACAAGATGCAGCCCTTTCTTTACAAGGACAGCGCGAATGATGCGTTGCACGAGGCCATCGGCGACACGATCGCGCTGTCGGTCACGCCCGGATATCTCGTCAAGATCGGCCTTCTCGACGAGGAGCCGCCGGAATCGGATGACATTCCGCTATTGCTGCGCGAAGCGCTCGACAAAGTCGCGTTTCTGCCGTTTGGAATCATGATCGATCAATGGCGCTGGCGCGTGTTTTCCGGCGAGATCACGCCCGACGATTACACGCGGTCATGGTGGGACCTCCGGCTCGAGTACCAGGGCATTGCACCGCCGGAGGAGCGAAGCGAGGCGGATTTCGATCCCGGCGCGAAGTACCACATCGCGGCTAACGTGCCTTACATGCGCTACTTCCTCGCGCGAATCCTCCAATTTCAATTTCATCGAGCGTTGTGCGAAATCGCGGAGTGTAAAGGTCCGCTCCATCGCAGCTCGATCTACGGCAATCGCGCCGCGGGAAAGCGGCTCGAGCGAATGCTGGCGTTAGGGCGCAGCCGTCCCTGGCCCGACGCGCTCGAAGCCCTGTGCGGACAACGAAAAATGGACGCTACGGCGATGCTCGACTACTTCGCGCCGCTGAAAAGCTGGCTGGACGAGCAGAATTCGTGATGAAACTCATGTTTTGTTCGGCTGTTCGTAAATCACCGGGTCTGCTTCAGTTTGTAAATGATTAATTGTCATCAAGATCTTCCTGGCATCCGCGGCCGGCCGGCGCCTCCCGATCATGTGTTATTAATGCACACATGGACAAAGACGGCGTCGTTTTTGCCACAGACTCCAGTCCAGCGCCCGTGGTCATCGAGCGTGGCTCCGCCGCTCAGTGGAAAACCATCGGTCTACTCGCTTTCACCTTGCTGGCTCTTACTGTCGTAGTAACGCGGGGAATCCACACTGGCGAGTTTGACTACAACGTTGATGAATCACAGCATGCGGCCACCGGCCTCTACTTCGCCGATCTGCTCAAAGATATTCCGTTCGCCCATCTTGTTCACTACACATACTTGTATTACGCGCAGTATCCGGCACTGAGCGGTCTCATTCATTGGCCGCCTCTTTTTTATGTATGCGAAGGCCTGATTTTTTTTGTCTTTGGGCCGTCAGTTATGACCGCCAGAATCGCAATTTTGGTGTTTGCCGCTCTCGCCTGGCTCTTCTGGTTTCGCCTGGTAAAGGAGATCCAGAATCGTTGGGCAGCAGCACTTTCCACAGTCGTCTTCGCTCTGCTGCCTAGCGTTCTGCTTTTTGAGAAAGCAGTGATGCTGGAGATTCCGTCTCTTGCGCTTTCTATAGCAGCTCTCTACTACTGGTATGACTATATCACCGATGAGAAGGCGTCAGATCTATACCGGTTCGCGGTATTTGCCAGCCTTGCATTGTTGACAAAGCAGAACGCTTTGTTTCTTGCACCCTTTTGTGCGTTCACAATCGTAGTGCTGCGCAAATGGAAACTCGTGTTGAACCGCCACATGGCAATCGCATTCGGGATTGTCGTGGTTCTGACCGGACCTTTCTATACCCTTGTGTACCTAGTGCACTGGAAAACCGTTGCCATGGATCTTCTCGGCAACAGCTCTGCAGGCATTCACGCCGATCAGCTTTTGTTTTATTGGAGGGCACTGCCTCAACACCTGCCGTGGCCTCTCTTGCTGTTGAGTTGTTTGGGAATGGCCACGAGTCGCTGGTGGAGCACTCGTCAGGCGACGGTATTCATGTTGCTGTGGATCGTTAGCGTTTACTTGACATTCACCTTCATGTCACAAAAAGACCCACGCTACGCGTTCTATTGGATTCCTCCGTTCACCTATTTCGCAGTCGGTCCACTTACCGCCGCATGGCGAATCAGCTGGATGCGATTGGCAGGAGCGATCTGCGCAATGTTGATCTTGGGAATGACCGTATATTCGGGTTCGCGTTATCGGCGCCCTTTTCTCTCCGGCTATGCGTCAGTGGCGCGCGACATCGTGCAGCGCAGCCGTTCCGGGATCATTCTGTTTGACGGTGACCTCCCTGCCAATTTCATCTTTTTCTTGCGTAGCTTTGATGCCAGCCGACGTTTCCTGGTTCTCCGAAAATCGTTGTACGTGACCCGCATTGAGTTGAAGTACGGCTCGGAAGAGCTCGCGCACAGCAAGGATGAGGTGCGAGACGTGGTGAGCCGCGACGGCGTCAAGTACATTGTCCTTTCCCACGCTTCCAATCTCCACTTCGATGTGCAACGGAGTCTTCGTGATCTGCTCGATACGGATCCGCAGTTCAAACTTCTCAAAGTGTTTCCGATTGAAACCAATCAAACAGAGTGGAAGGATCGGCAACTGCGCCTTTATCAGAACACCGACTATCATCCGCCCACCGAAGAACTCCTCCGCATTCGCATGCTGACGTTGTCGCATGACATCGTCGTACCGTGGAGCGAACTGAAACAAACCTGGTGAAGCCGCACCGCCGCCCTTAGGGTCGGGGTTGGCCAGTCCTCCGCAGAGCGGGACCAAGTTGGGTCGCGCTCGTGAACTGGGCCAGATCCAACTTTACGTTGGAAACGGCGTGCTGATCATCGGGCTCTGGTATTAGTACCGGAGCGGGAAATTCCTTTCAAGCTTCGTCGCATCTCCTGCGACTGTCGATGGCATGCGGGTTTCAAACTGCAGCTTCTGCGGGACAAGCGCGCTCACCGCGGCAAAGCACTCCGTCAGGAGTCGCGAGAAATCTCCGGTGTTCCGTTCGGTTCTCTCTTCGCTTGCGCATTGCTCATCGAATCGGCAGATGACCGCCGTTGAACGGCGGGTTCACAAGTAGAGGCGGTCCGAACATGTTGCGCATCGAGCGAGTACCGCGCTTCGCGGCGGTGACAACAAAGGATTAGAAAGGGTTAGCGGCGCACTCACTGTCAGCAGTCGCTTCAAGCAGCCGGACGGATTTTCGCTCCGCCCAGCAGCGCGCGCTTGAACACTTGAGGAGGTTCACGAGTGGGCGGCCTTGTCCGCGCGCTCTGCGTACCGCTGGTCCTGAAGCCACGATTCAAGAACGAGAATGTACCAGAGTTGGATGGGAGCCCAGCCGCTTCGCGCATCGTGTTCTAACAGCGATAGAGCCGCGTCGATCCGGATCCAGCCTTCGCGCTCAAGCAAGGAGTTCCGGAGCGTCTCCTCGACGATCCGCCGCCAGCGACCGGCAATCCAGCGCTGCACCGGAACACCGAAGCCGCGTTTCCGTCCGCGTGCGACCCGTTCCCCGACTTTTCGCCGCGCCAACTCGCGCAAGACGGCCTTCAAACGGCCGCGATGAAGCCTTAGATCGTACGGAAGCGCCGCCGCGAACTCCCACATCTCCTGGTCGAGAAACGGTGACCTTGCTTCCAGAGCGTAGTACATCGTTGCGCCGTCGACTTTGGGCAGATACTCGCCGGTGAAACGTGTAGCGCGGTCGTACTCCAGAAAGTCGTTCATCAGGTGACGTGCGGAATCGATGGACGGCGAGACGAGACGCTGACTGATCGTCGTGCCTGCCAACCGCGCGCCGAGCAGGTTGTGCTTCTGGTACACAGGCCAGCCGTCGTGATGCGAAATCACTGAACCGAGGCCGCCCGTGGTGTAGTCGATGAACGAAGTCGCGCGTCGGAACGGGCCGTTGAACGACATCGATCGGCGCCGCTGCTGCCATCGGTTTGCTGCTGCGGCAGGAACGGCACGCGCGAGCTTCTGGGCGACCCAGTAGTGTCGATGCTCGGGATAACCGAGGAAGACATCATCACCTCCGTCGCCAGTCAGAAGGACTTTCGCCGCCGGTGCAACCGCGCGCGACACCATGAGCATGCCGAGTGCTGAAGCGCACGCAAAGGGCTCTGCGTAGGCGGAGGCCAACTCGCTGAAGTCCGGCGCTGCGTCAGGAGACAGCTCGAGCACATGATGCGAGATGCCGAGCCGGCCGGCCGTCGCACGTGCGTCCGCGCTCTCGTCCCACGGATCGTTTGGGATTGCCACTGTGTACGCAGTGACATTGCCGCCCAATCGAGCGATGGCCCAGCAGATGAGGCTCGAATCCACTCCCCCACTCAAGAGTGCGCCGACAGGGACGTCCGCATACAGGCGCCTCTCGACAGCTCGCAGCAGAAGCTTTTCGGTCTGGTCGACTGCGTCCTCGAACGTTTGTCGATTCGTGCCAGCAGCACGCGGCGGCGACCAATACTGGCGTGAAGCACTTGATCCGTCAGCCGACCACTCGAGAATCGTGGCCGCCGGAACCTTGCTGACGCCGCGATAGATCGAGCGCGCATCGGTCACGAAGCCGAACTCGAGGTACTCGGCGACCGAATTCTCATCGATATCGCCGGTAAAGCCGCCGGACCGCAACGCTCGGACCGTCGAAGCGAATGCCAACTGTCCGTTCCGTTCGGCATACACGAGCGGCTTGACACCGAGCCGGTCGCGGACCAGGAAGAGTTTTCGCTTGTCGTCGTCCCACAATCCGAACGCAAACATTCCGTGCAGCCGGCGAACGAGATCGTCGATGCCCCATTCGCGATACCCATGAAGAAGAACCTCGGTATCCGTATGACTGTGAAACTCGCAGCCGCGGGATTCAAGCAGCGCACGAAGTTCGCGGAAGTTGTAAATCGCTCCGTTGAATACGATCCCGACGCGACGGTCCGGAAGCACCATCGGCTGATGTCCGGCTTCGGAAAGGTCGAAGATCGCGAGCCGCCGGTGGCCGAGCACGGCATGGGTCCAGATCTCGAGACCTTCTGCGTCAGGGCCGCGTCGCGCGAGCGCACGAGCCATGCGCAACACGGCGCCGTCCATGCTTTGAATACCGTGACCGCCGACCACTCCTGCAATTCCACACATTGAACAGTGACTCGTTAGCGCTTAGCCGACGTCTCGAGCGAGAATTTCGATGCGATTTGTTCGCATGCGCGGCGAGCCACGCTGCGACGCAGCGATGGATCAGAGATCAGCAGCTGGAGCTGATCGGCGGCAAATCCGCGAACGTCGCCTGGCTCAAGTATGAGACCCGTGTCACCATCGCGGACCAACTCGACGTTGCCACTCACTCGCGACTTAACGCTTGCACATTCACACGCCATTCCTTCTCAACACGCTCGAAAGTGCGATCAGATTGCGGTTCGCCGCAAGTCAGACTTGGAGACGGCAAGCCAACCCGCGCAGGTACTGCCGAGGCGTTGGAACCGTCACGAATCCAGGATCCGGATCGCGTGCATCCGAACGTGACGCCGCAGCACCCCTAGCGATGATAGGAAAGTTCCCCGGCGCACAAGTGGCGCTTAGATCCACCGGGGTTGAGCCGAGACATGCGCGGACTGGAATGTCATCGGAGATGGTTTCATTGACGACCTGCTACCCGCCGGTATTCATGTATCCAGCCCACGCAGACGTTTTCCCAACGGTACTTTTCTGCAGCAACGCGGCCCGCTTCGATGACGCGGGCAGCGAACTCCGGTTCGCGCAAATAGCGCATCGCCGCGGCGGCAAGCGCTCGCGGTTCGTTCCGCGCGACGAGCAAACCCGTCTCCTCGTGCTTCACAATGTACGGAATCCCGCCGGCCTCGGTCGACGCGATCGGCAGCCCGCACGCCTGCGCTTCGAGCAGCGACGTAGGCATGTTGTCGATGTCGGACGAATTCAAGAAAATATCCGCCGCGTCATAGAACTCGCCCATCCGTGTTGGGGGCATCTGGCCGTGAAACGTTACGTTGGGCAGGTTCAGTTCACGAGCAAGATCCTCCAGTTTTTGACGCTCGCGCCCGTTCCCGACGATGTCCAGCCGCGCCTCCGGATACGCGTCGGCGATCAGCCGGTACGCCCTCAATGTGCAGCCCACGTTGTACAACGGCTCGAGGTTACGGTTCGAAAGGAACCGCGGCAAAAGTGGTGCGCGCTGGCGGAAACGAGTTTGCTCGAAATCGACGATGTTCGGGATCACGGTAGCGGCGAGACCGAACCGCGCGAAAACGTCCATGAGATAGCCGGAGGGCACAACGATCTGATCGAATCGGCGGATCAACCAGCGCGCCGCCGATGAGCGTCCGAGATGGTCGGCGGCTTCTCCGCTCCGGTAATTCAGAATCGCTTTCTTGCGGAAGAGCTTTGCCGCTGCGAGCGCAGGCGCGGGAGCGAGCAGAAAAGACCAGTACGACGCGGAGAGCACGTGCAGCACATCGAAACGCGGAACCATCGTCATCAGATGTTTCCAGTACGCGAGTGACGTGACGATCGTTCGTACATACTTGATCCGCTGCATCCATCGCAACGCACGCGGCAACTCGGGGTTGACGGCGAGAAAGTCCGCCACGACGCGACGATCGTGGCGCAATTGCCGGAGCAATCGTTCAGCTTGAATCGCCTGGCCGCCGAGGATCGACAAGGACGGACCGACGAGCAGAACCCGTAGAGCTTGCGATGTGCACTCGGCGGAAATCGATTCCGCCGCATATCGCGACGAGTGCGGGAGCGCGGTCAGGTCAGCCTCGGAAGGAATGGGATCGGTTGACATTGAGAATGGGGCGCCGCCGCCGCGCTGGCGTCTTCGGTTGTTGCTCGAAGCCGCCGCTTTGGTCCCTATCACCGACTGCGTCCCCGTAACCTACCGCAGTAACACAGAGAGCGAGGACCAGTATTTTCCTGCCTGGCGCGCGATTCTACATCCTTGCCGATTGATCAGGTGCGATTCGGATTCGCCGCAAACGCTTCGAAACCATCCAATATGGACGTTGTCCTCGACGAGACCACGCTCATGGCTCCAGCAGGGGCCACGCAGCGCGCAGCCAAAGCGTTCGGCGCGAAAAGGTGCACGAGCTGCCGCCGGCCATCGACGTGCCGGGCGCGTTGTGACGCGGCCATCCGCCGCAGATGGTTGCTGAGCCAGCAAAATGGCGCCGTCGTGAGGTGGCTCACATAATCTTCTGGGGTTATGGCCTAGATTAATGCATTAATGACGGAGTAAATCGGCACCCCCCGAGTTGCCGAGTGCCCTCACGAGCCGTGAAGTCTCGGGCGAGCGTCGCAAGCGATCCGCGCCATCCGACCACTCGAAATTTAACCGACAAAGATGCTCGCGGCCTCTCTCTCTACTGCGAGCTGAACGGAGGGATTTCCATGGCTCGTCGTGTGGGTGT
>QHVY01000500.1 GCA_003223695.1 Acidobacteriota bacterium | reverse complement strand
CACGACGGACGTAAACGGGCAGGCGACTTTCTGCTACAGCGCCTCGCTACCCGGTGTGGACACCATCCACGCGTTCGCCGACACGAACAAGAATGGCACTCAGGACGCGGGCGAGCCGTTTGATGACGCTACTGAGACATGGACCCTGCCGGCGAACACCGCCTTGTGCGAGGTGACGATCACCGAGGGCGGCTGGATCTTCGCCAATAACGGCGACAGGGCCAACTTCGGCGGCAATGCCAAGGTCACCGCGGATGGATCGAACGTGCAGGGGCAGGAGAACTATCAGGACCAAGGCCCGGCTCAGCCCATGAGCGTGCACTCGATTCAGCTGACCGCGACCACTTGCTCCAACGACCTCACATCCGCGACGATCTTTGGGACGGCGACGATCGATGGCTTCGGTATCTACGTTTTCCGGATCGGGACGAACGACACCTACGGGATCATTCTGAGCAACGGATACGCCTCCGGGCAGCACCAGCTCCAAGCAGGTAACGTCACCATCCACAAGTAGACAGATTGCGAGACGGAAGGCACGCGGCGTCCGCTTCAGCGGACCCCGCGTGCCTTTAAGGGGCCGGGCGCTTTGCTGGCGAAGGCGATTGCCATACCACGCTGAGCTTACGTTCAGTCAAAACGCGCATTGATGTCCGCGAACGGTATTGCGCGGCCGAGGGCTGAGAATGTGCCCTTCTCGGCGACCTCCTTCGCCGCTGCGAGGAAACCCGTCCAGGCTGTGCGCGCCAGCGCACCACCGACGCTGATCCTGCGCACGCCGGCGGCGGAGAGCTCGGCGACCGTCGTGAAATCACTCCCAGCGAGAACATTCACGGGCTTCGGAGCGACCGCTTCGACGACCGCTTTGATATCGCCGATGGTTCGCAGTCCGGGCGCGTAGAGGCATTCGGCGCCGGCTGCGGCGTACGCTGCAAGGCGTCGAATCGTTTCGCCGAGGTCTGGAAGGCCAACGAGAAAACCCTCGGACCGCGCGGTGAGGAGAACGCCCGTGCCGCTTTTGTCGATTGCCGCGCGTGCCAATTTGACTCGCTCAACCGAAAACTCGAAATCGAAAAGTGGTTTCGATGCCTCTCCGCTCGAATCTTCGATCGAGATGCCGGCGATCCCTGTCGCAACGGCAGCGGTCACGTTTGCCGCGACTGCGTGAGGCTCGACGGCGAAGCCGCCCTCGAAGTCTGCATTGATCGGAACGTCGACGGCCCGCGTCATGTCGCGACGGCCGAGCGACCACGCGAATCCTGAGCTGGTCGTTGCCAGGGCAGGAAATCCGAGCTGAACAAGAAGCCGCGCGCTGCCGGGATCCCACGGATTGGGCATGACGAAGCATCCCTGTTGATGAAGAAATCGAAAGCGATCCGTTAACGCGCTCATTGCGCGAGCATAACGCGAGACGCGGCTTCCACATCATCGCTCTTTCGATCGCGTTGCAGCGCCGCACGTTCGCGGAGGTTGCTCAACATCGATTGCACGTCGGTTGTGGAAGGGTGTGGAAAACGTCGAAAAATGTAACAGTGAAAACTATTGCGCGCAGTCATCAACGAACCTATCTTGACGTTCGTCTCAACACGAACGCTTCATCGCAGATGTCAACGTGATGAGATAGCCAAGAGGGGCGCGATAGGCCACTTAAGGCAAAACGATTTCAGCACGAACGCGCTATCGCTGATGTCAACGTGCTGAAGTCGGTCGCAGGGACGCGATGAGTCACTGAGGCAAATTTGGCGCGAATGCCCCCTTGTGGATGTTAACGCGTCGAGAAAAGCTCCGGGAAACAAGGGATCCCGGAGCCGTTTTGTTATCGGCGCTTCAGCGTTTTTGGCGCGATCCAGTAGATCGCCCCGCCTTGATCGTCGCAGAAAAAAAGGCGGCCATCAGGCGCGAAGGCCACGTCGGCAACGCGTGAAATCGCCCCCATCTTTCCGAAGCCTTTCGCGAAGTCCGTTGTTTGCTGGGTGGGAATGTGTGTGTCCGGATCGACCGGCGCCCACCGCAGTCCTGCGTTAACCCACGTCCCAAAGCTTCCATGAAGGCCCACGAAAAACGCACCGCGGTATGGCTGCGGCCAGGACGACGTGCGTTCCCAATCGAATCCGAAAGGCGTGTTGTGCAACGGGAAAGTGTGCTTCGACTGCACGACCTGCGAGCAATCGGCGACGAGGTTCGGATTCGGTACGTTGCGATCGACGCAGCATGGATAGCCGAACGTATCTCTATCGTGGATCTCGATGAGTTTCTCGGTTCCACCGACCGAATCCCATGCATCGCCGCTCAGTTCGGCCGCGTAGCACGTGCCCCACCGCATGCAGCGAATGTAGAGCGGATCGCGGAGACCGACGGTGACAAGATCGCCGCGGAGGTCGTGACCCGCTCCGATGCGCAGCACTGAGCCGATTCGCGGATCAGTTGATGGACAGTGATCGTTGTCTGTTTGACCGCTAGCGACGAGGATGGAGC
>QHVY01000499.1 GCA_003223695.1 Acidobacteriota bacterium | reverse complement strand
AGCACGGCCATGCTGGATCCTGCCCTGACCGCTGAGATTCTTCTCGACCTCAAGAACCTCGGGATGAGCATTGCCATCGACGATTTCGGCGTGGGACATTCCTCGCTGAATTACCTGAAGCGCTTCCCGATCGACACTCTGAAAATCGATCAGTCGTTCGTCAAGGACATCACGCGTGGAGGAAGCGACGGCGCGATCGTTTCTGCCGTGATCGCGATGGGCAAGGCTTTGAACATCCGCGTGATCGCCGAAGGCGTGGAGACGCAGGAACAGCTCAATTTCCTCAAAGAGCACGGCTGCTACGAATTTCAAGGATATCTATTCAGCAGGCCGATGGCGGCGAACGCGCTCACCGAGATGATCCATACCGCGTCGCCGGGCGCCTACACACATCGTTACGCGCGCATGATTCACACCGCGGCGGCTACGGCCGACCACTAAGCGCGGGCGACTTGCTCTGCTCATACACCTCGCGGATGGCATCGGTCACGATGTCTGGCTGGTCCAGCTGAATATAAGAACCCCTTGCGAAAACCTGCTTCGCGTTGGATGAGAGTCCGAGCAAACGCGCCTGAGACTCGGTTATGTCACGGTTAAATTTGAGATGCTGGAGATGCATGGCGTTCGGCGCTCGGCGTGTCCCCTACCGCCAAGTGCCGCGACGCGGTGAGTACCCGTATCGCCTTGGGTAAGCCGCGAAAGAATTGCTGATCGCAAGTGCGAGACGAGATTCCGGCCAGCGGCGGCAGCGGCTTGCCCTCGGCAACGGCATCACGGCACTCGCGCAGCTCGGCGGCTTGTCGAACGAACACGCGATGCGGCGCTCGTCACCGCGCCGCGATGCATGCGGTGAGAATGAAAGGTCGCGCTGGCCGGCACCGAGCAGCAGTCAAGGCGGCCGCGACGCGGAAACGCGCTTCATAAAATTGCATGGCCGCGCGATACGGCAAGGCCGCTCAGAAGTCGGTCGAGCGTGCGATGCGGAAACGCAAACGCGGAACGCTCAGAAGCCGCACTGGAAAGAAAGTGACGCGCGCGGACCAGGCAATCGCGGGAGGAAAGTACCAAAACGCCCGCGGCGCGGCATACGCGAAGTCCCTATGTGAGGCAGCCCGAAAATCGGTCGAGCGTGCGGTGGAAAAACAGAGACGCGGAACGCTCGTCAGCGGCCGCTCCGGAAAAAAAGTGAAAACCGTCGAGCAGGCCATCGCCATCGGCCTCTCCGAAGCTGAAAAGCGCGGCACCAAGATGCCGAGGCGAGGAAAAACTTCCAGTTGACATTACTTCCGGAACTGTTACGCTCCGCCTCACTTAGTCCAATAACAATAAGAGAGGGAATTCGTTGGCGCCACGTCCGGGCTTCCTCCCTGCGCCTCCGCACAAACATCCTTTCGTAAGCTTGGTGAGCTCGAGCTCCATCTGACCGGTCTCTCCGCCGTCGCCGATCCAACCAGCGTCACCGTTCCGAAGAACACGACCGCCGGCATTCGCGTCAGCATCCGCAGCGGCGCATCCGATCTCTTGGCCACCGAAGTGGCACGGCTCCTCGGCGGCAACTTCACGATCGAAGGAGAGCTCAGCGGACCCGGGTTGCGCGCACCGATGCATCTGCCGCAGCAGCCGCTGGGGACAGGCGCCGACCCGTTCCTTCTCATGATTCCTCCGCTGCCGCAGCCTGGCGATTACTCGCTCTCGAATCTGCGCGTGACCGTCGGCGCAGCGACGGTCCTCGACGTCGTGCCGCAAAAAGTGGCGGTCGCGGTCATCGATCAAGTGCTCATCACATCGGTGACCACGCGTCCTCTGACGCTCGACGAAATCCGGCAGAGAGGAATCGTCCTCGATAGCAACGCCTATCTCGGATTCGAGTTCACTCTCGGCCTCAGCCTCGATTCGAAGACCAGCGAGTTCACCTTCCCCGTCGTCTTCGACAAACGCGGCGTCGCCGTTCCACAACCGTCCTTACCGCCGCTCGCTCCCGAGCGCGCGGAGATGCCGCCGCTGACGACGATCGTTCCGATGCTTCTCAAGCCGCCGAGCGATGTTCAGGAGCCGACGGTTACGATGCCGGACGGCACAATCGAACCGGTGCGCATCCCGAGCGTCCTGGTCATCCCGGGCAACGTCGGCTATCTGAAGCAATTCTTCTCGGCGAAGCTGTTCGTCGCGAATGGCGCGCCCGGCGCTTCGAATCTCACGGTCCACGATGTGATTGGCACGATCAAATTGCCGCCGGGCGCAGACCAGATCCCGAACACGATCGATGACCCGCTGTCGCTCCCCAACACAGACAAGGGGCCGCAACTCCCATCTCAGCCTGTCCGCTCCGCCGGTGCAGACGGACAGATCGGGACCGGAGACGATGTCGGAACGTTCGCCCCTGGCCAGCAGGGCG
>QHVY01000104.1 GCA_003223695.1 Acidobacteriota bacterium | reverse complement strand
TCGAAATGTTGTACGAGCTACAGAAGAAACCTGGCCGCCACGCCTTGGTGGTGTTTACGGACGGCGTCGATCAGGGAAGCACGTTCAGGCTCGAGCACCTCATTCACTACGCGCGTTACGCCGGCGTGCCGCTCTATCCGGTGATCAAGAATCGAATGCTCATGAAGATGATGCGCTTCGGCATCGGCTATCTTCAGGCTCGCAAGATTGCCAACGTGGCGCGCGATACCGGCGCGACGTATTTCATCATTCAGCAAGAAAACGAATTGCCGTCTGTTTACGCGCGCATTGCGCAGGAGCTTCGACAGCAGTACCAACTCGATTTCTACTCCGATCCTTCCGCGGCCGACGTCTGGCACGCTCTGCAGATCCGTTCGAGCGCGGGGCAGCAATTGCGGATTCCGAACGGCTATTTTCCGTAGAGCCGACGTAGAGCCGACTCTCAGTCGGCTCGCGCCGGCTAAGAGCCGGCGCCACGTTGGGCACCCTTGTTGAACTCGCAAAGCGCGTGACGAGCATTCCCCTCGTGCCGGAGCAGCGACGACGGCACCGAATCTTCGGCGGCCTGACTGACCGGCAGGAGCACATCCTCACCTGGATCGGCGTCGTTGTGGTGCTTTTTTATCTGGCTGGTTGGGCGGGTGCGATTCGCGAAGCGATCAACGAACAGCGGCAGGCCGCGCGCGAAGAACAAGAAGCGAAGGTCAAGGCGCCGCTGCCCCCGCCACCCGCCCCGACGAAGCAGATCACTTCGACACTGACGACGCCCGGCGCGCCGACCGCGGCTTTCATCAGCGACGCGATGCTCACGTTTCTGAGTCCGCTGCGCGGAGCGAGCGGCAAGGTGGAATTCGCCACGCGCCCGCCCAATACGCCGATCGTGTCCGGTGCGCCGCAAAATGCAAAGAGCGTTCTGGTGGGCGGAAGTGGCGCGCAAGTAGCGTCGGATTTCATCGCGCCCGCGCAACCGGGCGTCTACCAACTCGCTGTGCAAATGGATCAGGCGATGCGGCCGCTCGACAACTTCAGCCTCATCACTCTGGTCCCGTTCGCCGTCAAACAACAGGGCCACATCGGCCTCTACTACCTCGGCACGTGGCCCTTCGAGCACGGCGGCACGCCCAAAACACCCGCATACGCGAATCCGATGGGTTTCATTCAGGTGACGGCGGAGAACGAGAACACATTTGTCTCCGAACATTTTCGTCTGCGCGATTTTCTGACCAAGGATCAGCCGAATGTCTGGCCGAAATATCTGCTGCTCAATCCGAAGCTGCTGGACAAACTCGAGCTGACGATTCAGGAGCTGCAGGCAGAAGGACATCCAGTGCGGCACGTGACGATCATGAGCGGTTTCCGCACGCCGAACTACAACGTGCACGGCGGCAATACGGAGGGGCGGGCGAATCTCAGCCGGCATATGTATGGCGATGCGGCGGACATCTTTGTGGACAACGACGGCAACGGCGTAATGGATGATCTCAATGGCGACCGGCGCGTGGACATCCGCGACGCCGAAGTCATTCTCCAGGCAGTGGAACGAGTCGAACGCGCGCATCCGGAGCTCGTCGGCGGAGTTGGCGTTTATTCCGCATGTTGTGGTCATGGACCGTTTTCGCACATCGACGTGCGCGGCTACCGCGCCCGATGGCGCGGCTTTGGTAGCGGTTAGGAGGGTTTGTGGCAACTGAAGATACGGATAAGCGATTTCGCGAGGAAGAGGTTCGCGACGAAGATCTCCAGCCCTACGTGACGCTTCGTTACATCGCGCGGCTTTTCAAGATCCTCGCGGCGTTGATGGTCGTCATGCTCATCGGCGAAGTGATCACCGGGCTGGTGACCGAAGGCACCGCGGCGTTGATGACGCTGATCGGTGAGGCGACGAAGCTGCTCGTGATCGCTGGATTGATGTGGGGCGGCGGCGACATCACCATTTTGCTGATCGACGCGGGACACGACCTGCGCGTTGCTCGCATCCTGCTGGGCAGGATCAACAACGCGCTGAATCATGAAGCGCCACCCGTGGAGCGCCGCCCGGCCCGTGGAGCGACGGGCTCTTAGCCCGTCGGCGGCCTGAGAGGCCGCCGCTCCACTACTCCGCTCCCAGCTCCTCTTTCCGCTCTTTGATGCGGCGGCCGAGCTCGCGCAGCTCCTCGCGCCCGAATAACTTCTTGGCGCGCGGAAACATCTGCTTTTCCTCCTCGTCGGCGTGATGCTCAATGAGATCTTTCAGAACCTTCGTCCTCGCTGCGAAGTCCTCCCTGCCACCCGCGCTGTCACTCACCTCGGGCATCACCATGTCAACCACGTGGTGCTCCTCTTTCGCTTCGAAGAAAAGCTTGTTCTCTTCCTTCGTCCGCGCCGCTTCGTGGAACGCGGGATAGAAAATCTCTTCTTCGACCTGGGAGTGAATCTTCACTTCACGATCGACCTGCGCAAGCAGGTCCTGCGCACGGTCGTCCCCGCGATCAGCGGCGCTCTCGAGCTTTTTGAGCAGGCCGCGAACTTTTTCGTGATCTTTCTTCAACAGGGAAATCGCGTCATCCGCTGACCGAGCTCGCTTCTTTGTCGGCATATAGATCCTCCCGCAGGTGGAGGATCACATCGCGTGCCTACACGGCGACGATGGCGCGAACGAGGATTTCGCGGATTTCGCGGAAGACGTTTTCCGGCGCGATTCCCATCTCGCGATGCGCGGCGGCGCGCTTGAAGAGCGTCTCGGCGGTTTTTTCATCGAGCACGCGAGAATCGATCGTTCGATTGTTCAATTCACAGAACGCGAACAGCGAAGCCAGCGCCACGCGTCGATTCCCTCCGCGAAACGGGCTGTGCGTCAGCAGAGCGAATAGAAACGCTGCGACTTTGTCCGGAAACGATGGATACGCTTCGCGGCCGAGGGTGGTGACTTGCGGTCGCTGGACGGCGTTGATCAATCCGAACTGCGAGTCGACCATGCCGGGATGCGCCTGCGTGCCGCCGAATTCGACACTGACCGCGCGATGAAGATCGACGAGATCCTGAACCGTCAGATAGCGAGTGCCGCCGTTAGTCTGTGAGGCGCCGGAAAGCGTTGGGATATTTCTTGACGGCGCGCTTGAAAGCGGCAGCGACGACCGGATTGTTGAACGTGACGGCATCGCCGCCGTTTCGCCCGCGCCCCTTCCCATCGGCCTTGCTGACGGGGCGGGCGGCCGCGGCTTTAGCGGCGACTTTTTTGGCGCTGCCGCCCGGGCTGGCTTTGCTTTTCGTGGCGGTTTTGCTTTTTTTGCCTGAGGGCGTGGCTTTGGCCTTGGCCTTGCCTTTTTTGTTGCCATGCTTCATCTCAGTCCCCGAGCGGCGATGCTACGCTCGTTAAATGACTGAGTCAACGCACGTTACGTCCCTGCGCATTCCATCGAACCAGCGCTCTACGGCCTAAAGTGCTGAAACTGCGTAGCTTATAGTTGCACTAATTTGTGTGCATTTATTCGACTGGTTCCTCGGCGGCCCCAGCCGCGGCCTCTTCAAACTCAGGCTTTGGGTCGTATGCAAGAAAATCTTTGGCTTTTTGGGTCAACGTGAAGCCCTGCCGGGCGTCGTCGGTTGTCAGGTAGCCTTTCTGTACCAGCGAGAGCGCGGGAGCCTCGCCGCCGCCGACCGGATGTTTGATCGATTTGATCGTGGCGAGTGGAAGAGATTCGGCCGTCACCCGGCGGAACTCTTGAAGGACGCGGATTTCCTGCGGCGTCATTCCTTTGATCAGCATGCACGGCGATTTTAACCGACGATTCGAAAGGCGCGGCTGCGCATCGCCAGCCAGACACGCGAACCGTTTGCCAGTTCCAGCTCGTCGGCGGCCGAGCGAGTGATCCGGACGCGAATCGGCGACGGCGCCGCTACGACCAGATCGACAATGCCGTCCGTTTCGCGAATTGCGGTCACTGTTCCCTCGATCAAGTTGCGCGACGAGATCGCGCCAGGCCGCTCGCCGAACAGCACGATCTCCTCCGCACTGATGCGCACGATCATCGGAAATCCGACATCGGCAACGCGGTCGTGCGGCAGAACGAGCTCGAGTCCATCGCTCGTCACCACGCGCGTGATTCCTTTCTCCGGCTCGTGTCGTGGATTCGAGACCTCGAACACATTTTCCAAAGCGCCCGACGAGGGATCGGCAAAGAGAATCTCGCGCGGACGCCCCTCCGCCGCCACCCGCCCATCTCGAAGAACGATGCACCACGAGCTGAGCGCGACTGCCTCAAACTGTTGATGCGTGACGTAAATCATCGGAACGTCAAGATCGCGGACGCGACGCAGATACATCAGGATGCGTTCTCGCAACGGCTGATCGACGGAGGCGAGCGGCTCATCGAGCAGCAGCAGCCGTGGATCGGTCATGAGCGCGCGCGCAATCGCCACCCGCTGCCGCTCACCGCCCGAAAGCGTCGTGGGCGATCGGTCGAGGAGCGGCACGAGCTCGAGCGTATGGCACAACGAATCGAATCGGCCGCGATCGCGCCCGCCATAGAAGATGTTGTCGCGCACACTCAGGTGCGGAAAGAGCACGACGTCCTGCGGGACATAGCCGATGCGCCGGCGTTCGGGCGGCAGCTCGGCGAGCGAAATCGAATCGATGACGATTCTGCCCGATGCGCTCCGCAATCCGGCGATGCTCTCGATCAGCGACGTCTTTCCCGAACCGGAGGGCCCGACCAGAGCGGTGACCTTTGCGTCGCTCCGGCATTGCACGTCGAGCGTGAAGAGCGCGAGCGGCAGCCGGACGTCGAGCTCGATCAGCGCGATGCGCGCCTCCGCTGATGCCGGATCAGCAGCTCGCTGGCGACGATCGCTGTCAGAGCGGCAATCACAACGAACATCACGAGCAATAGCGCTTCGCTGTCATGGCCCATGTTGATGCGATCGTAAATCGCCAGTGCGAGGGTTTGCGTTCGGCCGGGAATGTTTCCGGCGACGATGATCGTCGCGCCGAACTCGCCGATGGACCGGCAAAACGCGAGAATGACTCCGGCAAGCAGGCCGCGCCACGCAAGCGGCAGCGTTACTGTCGAAAAGGCACGCAGCGGCGACGCGCCAAGGGTACGGGCGACATCAAAGTAGCGAACGTCCGAGCTGTCGATCGCTGCGCGCGCTGCCACAAACATCAACGGGAATGACATGACGGCGCACGCGATCACCACCGCGGCGGCAGTGAAGAGAATGTTGCGCGACAGGACTTGCAGCAGCAGGAAACCAACTGCTGTTGGCGGAAGAACGAGCGGCAACGAGGCAATGGCATCAATGATGGTTCGCGATCGAGCGCGCCATGACAACGCCGCCACGATCGTTGCCAGCGGCGCAACGATCAGCGTACTGATCACGGCCACGCGTAGTGTCAGCCCTACGACGCTCATTTCTGGCATTTCGGACACATCGCGGTGCCGCATTTACGACAAGGCTGCCCTCCACGTTGATAAACTGACCAGCGCGGGCGCTCTCGCGTGCTGCGCTGAAGCATCGCCCGACCTTTCTTCATGATGCGCCGCAGCGTCTCTTCATCGAGCTCGCTGACTTTTTTGAAGGGACTGACTTCGCATTCGAACAGCACTTCCGATTTGTAGATGTTGCCAATTCCCGCGACCACATGCTGATTCAGCAGCACCTCGCCAATTTCTGCGGTCTCACGCTCGCGGAGGCGCCGCAGCGTTTCGTCAGCATCGAATTGTTCAGCGAGCAGATCGGGGCCGAGTGTGTGGACCGGCTTTAGCCGGTCGGGCCGGCTGAAGCCGGCCCCCACACCATCAAATTCGGCGACGGGGATATTGAAACCAACGGCCTCGAAATCTTCGGTGGCGATGACGAGACGCATGTCGTCTCGACGTTTCCGCCATCGTTCGCCGGTGCGGTACAAATGCCAGCTGCCGTTCATGCGCAGGTGAGTGCGCAAGAATAATTCGCCGGAGAACTCGATGATCAGATGTTTGCCGGACGACGTCACGCGCTCCACTTTTCTGCCGCGGAGCGGAGTCTGATCGTCGACGCGGGCGAGCTTCGGCAGCACAGTCTCGAATCTCGTGACTATTTTGCCGGCCAGCGCTCGGTCGAGGGTGCGCGCAGCGCGAAAGATCGTGTCGCCTTCAGGCACGGGCAATAGCCCTCATCTGGTATCCCATCGACGTCGCCGCAAACCCCGCCTCGGCCAGAAACGGCGCAATCGCGCTGCGGGCGACCGGCTGGTCATCGACTTCGGTGATCAACAAGGCGCGCCGGCCGCCGGTCGTGACGACATTCGCGAGTGCCCGCGCGATTTCCTTTGCCACCATGCTTCGTGACGGCTCGTCCTCCGGCAGAAAGACTTTCAACTCCTTGTCGCCGCGCGTGACATAGCACGCGAGCATGCCATTGACGAGAATGACGCTGGCGCCGACGCTGCGAGTCAGGCCGGCGGCGGGCCATTTCACGAGCGCGCCGTACGGATTCGCCGGATCAGTGGCTGCGAGCATCAATGTCTCCGGCCGCTCTGGCTCGTCACGAAATCCTCGCAGCAGATCGATCGCGCCCGCGGTGGCGAATTGCGTGGCGCCGAGGCCGGCGATGAAATAGCCGCGGCGAATGCGGCCCGATTCCTCCATTGCTTTCAGCACGGGATAAATCGCGCTGAAACCGCCGGAGATCGACTCGACGGCGGCCACTTCGCGCACGACGACGCCATAGCGAGCGATCATCTGATGTGCGAGCGCATTTGCGCGTTCAGTGTCATTCGCGTTTGCTGCCGGCACGAGCGACCAGCGGCCTTGAGTTTTCGCAGGCACGACACGCCTCGAGCGGAACTGTGACCGCTTCGTATACGACCGCAGCGCGTGAAACGTGTCGTTGGTGATCACGCCCTTCCAGACGAGATCCCAAAGCGCATCGATGACATCGTTCGGAAATCCGCCGACGGCGGCGTGAATCTGGGCGAAGAATGAGGCGCCGTGCGTCGCCAGGTAGTCGACGATTTTCTGTGGAGCGCCGCGGTCCTCCACGGCTAGGGCCGCCGGGGACGGCGGCCCTCCACGCAGCAGCGGCAAATGATCTGTCAGATACAGCGCGATGCGGCCGTCACGCTCGCCGAGCGGCTCGACTCCGACCCAGACGATTTCGCCCGCCGCGCTCAGCATGTCGAGATCGGATGATCGGAAATCGCCGATGCGCGCCGACAGAATCTCGCTTTCGAAAATCGACGCCGGCATCGCGAAGCCCTGCAGTGTCTCAATCGTCTCCAGCAACGCTTCGACGCCCTTGCGTTTTTTGGTCACGCTCTGCCACGACGTCAGCAGACGTGCGAACGCCGGCGTCTCCACGGGCTCGACTTCGTGCCGCAACTTCGCCAGTGAGCGGCGGCGGATGATGCGCAGCACTTCGTTGTCGCACCACTCGCGCTGCGTTCCGCCGGGGCGGAATTCGCCCTCGACCAGGCGGCCGCGCTCGACGTAGCGCTCGAGCGCTTGCGTCACGATTGCGACGCCGATTCCATAGCGGCGCGAGACTTCCGCCGGCGTAAAAGGACCATGCGTTCGCGCGAAGCGGAGGACGAGATCGCCGATCGGATCGACCACCGGTTGCAGAAAACGCTCGGCGATTCCGCCTGGCAGCGGAGCGCCTAATGCATCGCGATAACGGCTCGCGTCTTCGGCAGCAATCCAGCGCTTTTCCTTCGCGACAGTGATTTGGATGATGCGGCGCGCTTTCGCCAGGTCGGAGATCCCCTCACCCGCCCCTTCGCTCCGCTCAGGGGCACCCTCTCCCCGGGGAGAGGGCTGGGGTGAGGGGACAAAGCGCGCAGCAATCTCCTCCTCCGTCAAATCGCCGATGCGCAGCAGCAAATCGTGCAGCGCATCGATCGATTTCGCTTTGTGGCGATCGTCGAGATGCTGCAACTCGAGCTCGACCTGAGCGAGCGTGTCGTTGTCGAGCAGCTCGCGGAGCTCCGGTTCGCCGAGGAGCTCACGGAGCTGGGCCTGGTCGATGGCCAGAGCCTGCGCCCGGCGTTCGGCGAGCGGCGCATCGCCGTCGTACAAAAAATTCGCGACGTAGCGGAAGAGCAGCGACCCTGCAAACGGCGACGGCTTCTCCGTATCGGCGACGACGATGCGAATCGATCGATCGCGCACGCGGCGCAGTGTTTCCACGAGCGCCGGGACATCGAACACGTCACGCAAGACCTCGCGGTAGGCCTCGAGCATCATCGGAAACGATCCGAACTGCGACGCCACCTGCAGCAGATCGTACGCACGCTTCCTCTGCTGCCACAGCGGCGCGCGGCCCTGCGGCCGATGCCGTGGAAGCAGCAGCGCCCGCGCCGCTGCCTCACGAAACTTCGCCGCGAACAGCGAGCTCGCGCCGAGCTGTCGAATGACGAGCTGCTCGACTTCATCCGCGTCCGGCAACACGAGATCGGCAGCGGGCGGGAGGTCGGTTTCCGGAAAACGGACGATGAAACCGTCGTCGCTCCACAATGTCTCGACGTCGATCGCCAGTTCGCGGCGGACCTTTGCCGTGACCGCCATCGCCCACGGCGCATGAATTTTCCCGCCGAACGGCGTGAGCACGCACATGCGCCAGTCACCGAGATCGTCGCGGACGCGTTCGACGACAAAGGTGCGATCGTCAGGAACGGCGGTGGTGGCCGCGTGTTGGTCATCGAGGTATTGCAGAAAATTGCGCGCGGCCGTTTCGTCCAGATCGTGAGACTTCATCAATCGCTCGATCGCCTCTCGCGGCTTCACCTCCCGAATCTCCCGAATCAGCCGGCCGATTTCCATGCCGAACGGCACGGTGCGCTCCGCGGCATCGGCGCGCCAGAAGGGCATCTTTCCCGGCTGGCCCGGAGCGGGGGTGACGAGGACGCGGTCGTGCGTGATCTCCTCGATGCGCCACGTCGACGCGCCTAACAGGAAGGTCTCGCCGACGCGCGATTCGAAGACCATCTCCTCA
>QHVY01000103.1 GCA_003223695.1 Acidobacteriota bacterium | reverse complement strand
GAACGTGTCAACGCCGCCCATGCTCTGATGCAGCGCAATCGCGCCGTAGAGAGACGTAAACGTGTTCTGTTGAATCAACCCGGTGAACTGTCCCGCGGCTGCTGAGGCGTCGTGGATCAGTATCGCCCTGCTGCTCGATGGCACCGTCGCGGTGAATTGATTCGAGTCAATGGTCGGCGCCATCGCCGCGGCCATGACTTCGAAATCGATGATGTCAGCATCAAAATAGGCCCGTTGTTCAGGAAAAGTACGGAGGAGGCGTCTCCCTGGATCGTCGTCACTGCCGGCCCGGCCGTGCTTGCGACCTTGACGCCATCCACGAGGGCCAGCGGAAAGTTTTCTCCGTTAACTGTGCGATCGTACAAGCCCGGCAACACATTGATGACATCACCGGAAACGACACTGGAGAGCGCGTGGGTCAGCGTCTTCCACGCTTGAGGGATCGATTTGCCGTTCTTGCTGTCGTTACCATTTACCTGGTCGACGTAATAGTTGGCGGCCCATGCCCACGGCGAGCCGAACGTCAGAAACACGGCCAGCCACAGGCCGAGCGCTCGACGAATCGTCCCCCAACGCGAAGGCGGCGACAGCAACCTGCCGTTCATTCAACTCTTGAACTGTGGGACCCAAGCTACCGAGGTATGCGCGAACTCTATTCCGTGTGAGGTGGGGTGGTCAAGAACTTATGAGGCAGGCAACAGGCGGCGCAGACGTTCATCCTTCATCGCCGCCTGACGCAGCTTGTCGCCACCGCGGTTGATCGCTTCGCGCAACGCAGCGCGCGCCCGGATCTCGCTTCCGAGCGCCAGCTCGAGGCGGGCCACCTGAAGCCACGCCGCTGGATGCGCCGGCGTCAGATCCTTCCACGCTCCGAGAGCGGATTCCTTGCGATCCAGAACCGTGAGCAGTCGAGCGCGGAGAATCGCTGCCGGGAGGAAGTTCGGATTGAGGCGAAGAGCATCTTCAAACTGCGGCAGTGCTTCCGCAGGTTTCTGGGTTCCCATCAGCAGCGCTCCGAGGTTGTACGCGGCTTCGATGTTTGCGGGATCGGCATGACGCGCCTGGGTGACGCAGCGGATTGCTTCGGCGTGATTTCCACTTCGGTCATAGAGCGCACCGAGATTGTTCCAGGCCATCGAGTGATCAGGATCAATCTTCAATGCATTTTCGTACAAGATTTTTGCGGCTTCGGGATCGCCGGCGCGTTCAACGACAACCGCAAGGTTGTAAGCAATCGCCTCGCTCGTAGGGTCGTGCTCATGTCCTTCGCGCAAGACTGCTAACGCTTCGCGCAGCCGGCCGGCCCGATTGAGGCAATTTCCCAGTCCGGAAACGGCGACCGATGAGTGCGGATCGAGCTTGATCGCCTGCCGGAACATCGCCTCGGCCTCTGCGAATTTGTTCTGGTCAAGCAGAACGTCGCCGACAGCCGTGTACCCTTCGGGATCGCGGGGCTCGAGGCGGGTGACTGTCCGCGCGTACGCCTCGGCTTCAGCGAAGTGTCCCATCTCGCGCAGAATGCGGCTGGCGCCGAGGTAAGCCGTGTCGCGCTCCGGATCGAGATCGATCATGTGTTTGTAGATTTGCAGCGCACCCTGGCGGTCATTCATCTTCACCAGCACATTTGCCAGCGAGGCCATGGCCACGACGTTGTCTTTGTCGACGTCGAGAACGGATCGAACCATTGCCAATGCCTGAGAATATTCGTGTCGTCGAATCGCGGCCTGCGCTTCCTGGAATTCATCCCAGTAGGCGATGCGATCTTTCGGATCGGGGCGTGGCCCTGTCGTCGTCCCGGTGTCATTTCCCCAGACATAGCCGAGTGCAGCGAGCTTTCGGCGGTTTTCCGGATCGAGGCGCGCCTGACTGTTCTGCGCTTGGGCAACCGAATCGCCTTTCTCGATGGTTCGAAGTTGTGCGACGAGCGGTCGTGCAGCGCCCGGTACTTCCGCTGTCTTCAGTAGATTCGTCATCTCGGCGGGATCGCCTTTGAGGTCGTAAAACTCGGGGTGCGGCGCGTCAATGTATTTCGTTTCCGACGTTCGCGCGGCGCGCAACTCCGACCAGCCGAAATTGAGGCGCGGCGCAAAGGACTCGCTGTACGCCAGGCGCGGATTTTCCTTCTCGCCTTTTATCAGCGGAACGAGCGACTGCCCGTCCATCTTCGGCTTGCCGAGTCGGAGAAGGTCGAGGATCGTTGGTGCGATGTCTGCGCTGCGCACGAGTGAGTCGACGTGCCGCCGCGAGGGAACACCCTTGCCCGAAAAAAGCAGAGGCACACGGAGTGTTCCGTCATAGACGAAGATGCCGTGGCTTCTCTCTCCATGATCACCAAGACTCTCTCCGTGGTCCGCGGTCACGATGATGAGCGTATCCCCACGCAAACCAAGTTGATCGAGAGTGGCAAGCACTCGGCCGAACTGCTGATCGGCGAAGGCCACCTCGGCCTGATATTTTTCGCCTGGAAATTTTGCCGTTAATTCGGGCGGTGGCTCGTAATCGGCGTGCGGATCGAAGAAGTGGAGCCAGAGGAAAAACGGCTTCTTTTCGGGCCGGCCGCCTTTCAGCCAGGCGATGGCTTTGTCGGCCGTCTGATTTGCCTTGATCTCCCGAAACATGAACATCTTCTGCTGCGGGCCCCCGGAGAGATCGTCGTCGTAGGCATCGAAGCCCTGGTCGAGGCCGAACTGTTTATCGAGCACGAATGACGAAACGATGGCATGTGTCGCATAGCCCGCCTGCTTGAGAATCTCCGCGAGCGTCACATTTTTTTTGTCCAGCACGTATGTGCCGTTGTTGCGCACGCCGTGGTGAAACGGGAGGAGTCCCGTCATGATCGTGGAGTGCGCTGGAACGGTGAGCGGCTGGCTGGTGATACATGTGGAAAACCAGGTGCCATCGGAAGCCAGCTTGTCGAGAGTCGGAGTGATACCCGAACGGCCGGCCGCATAACCGACGGCGTCAGCGCGCGTCGTATCGAACGTGACCAGCAATACGTTCGGATGGCGCGCACAACCGAATGAAAACAGCAAAGCCGCGAAAGCCAGGCGCCACATGTTCGATGGGAATCCGGGTCGTTGGCTAGTGATGCTGCTCTCTGTTCTGTGAAGCGGTTGCGGCAGCGCGCGCATTGCGCGCGGCGAAGAATGCGTTCATGTCATCTTCATTTCGGAAAACGCGGATCTTCGCTTTCTTGACACTGCCGTCATGACCGTAGGAGAGCGACACGATCGCCGGCAAAGCGCTCATCTGCGCGAGCTGGCTGATGGAAAGTGCTCCTTTGTCGCTCTTGTCTCTCTTCTCGCTTCGGTGCGCTGCATTTTTGATCTTCACTACCGATCTCGCGACTTCGAGATCTTTGCCGTTCTCCAATCTTAATGTGACGACCGGCCCGTTTTCGATGATGGACATGACTCGCTGCGGTCCGCTTAGTTGATCGGCTTGCTTCACTCTCGCGGCAAGAAGTACGGGCGCCGCGAGAATCAAAGCGCCAGCAATTACCTTCGAGTGTAGAAGCTTGCTCATATCAGCCTCCGGCATCAATATTTTTGAGGTGCTCGATCATACACCCGGCGCGCCGGATGCCGATCGCACCGTTGACAGCGCTTCAGGCCGCGGATAGCCTGACAAATGACCCTGCGAACCTTATTAATTGCACTCGTCCTCTCTCTAAAAGATGCACTTTGCCGGCGCCGTCGGAAGCATCATCAATGTTTTTGGACGCAGCGCGACTCATGAAGGGCTGATCGCCGATGTCGCCATCTACAAGAATCGAAAGCTGCGCCAGGCGGCGGCAATATGAGGAACGGCAGGAGCGCGCGGCGAAGCAGCAGTCGCGAACCGCCGACAAAACCGAGATTCATGCAGAAGATCTACGGCGACTCATTCATGGCCGACGTGCGCCAGGCGGCGGCGATGATCGCGACTACGCCGGCGTTCGCAAGAGCGATGAAGAAATACAACGAGAAGCAGGGGAGCCTCGATGGCTCACCGATTCGCCTGGAAAAAGCGGATCGCCCGATCAACAGCAGCAACCTGCCAGCGCCGCCTCGGCAATCGGTGGACCCTTCGGACGCATGAAGCAGCGGCGACATGGCGACTACGCCGGTCCGCAGCGCAGCGAGTTGTTCGAGGTCGAACAGCGAGCTGCTGAAAGCATCGGCGACGGCATCGGCGGACGACGTCGCTTTGCCGGCCGGCTTTAGAGAAAAGTAGATAGCAGCGCGTCTTTCTCGCGCCAGATCGAATCGATCCAGATCTTGAAGCGATCGCGCGCGGGGCCTGGCTCGGTGATCTCGGCGGTGAAAAATTCGGGCGGCGCGACGATCCGCCGCGCGCGAACGGCAATCGTCGGCACACGTCCGCAGACGAAGTCCCACATCGTGACGTCACCACCCGGATAGGCGAGCGTCACATCGATGATGCCGTCGAGCTGATCGCCGAGACTGGCGAGCACGAACGCGATCGCTCCGACGCGAGGTCGCAGCAGGTGACGAAACGGCGATTCCTGATCCGCGCGCTTCTCCTCCGAAAATCGGGTGCCTTCGAGGAAGGTGAGCATCGCCACCGGAATGTGCCGGTAACGCTGACACGCTCGCCT
>QHVY01000503.1:1121-2972 GCA_003223695.1 Acidobacteriota bacterium | reverse complement strand
CGTGATGGGGCGGCGGATGACGATCGTTGTCTGCATAGTAGAAGAAAGGACTGAGGACTCAGGACTGAGGACTCAGTACGAAAGGCGGGTGGGACTCAGTCCTGAGTCCTCAGTCCTTTTTTTTGATTACACGTTCACGAACTTTCTGAAATCCACGTTCAAGATGAGTCCGACCGCGATGAAGAACATCATCGTCGCCGAGCCGCCGTATGAGATCAGCGGCAGCGGGATTCCTGTGACGGGCAGAAGGCCGATCTGCATCCCGACATTGATCACGATGTGATAGATAAAAAATGCGACCAACGAGAGCACAAGGAACGTGCCGCCGCGATCGCGCGCCGCTTTGGCCACTGAGAGCGACTCGAGAATCAGAAACAGGTACAGCGTGAGTACGACGATCACGCCGACGAATCCCCATTCTTCGCCAAGGACCGAGAAGATGAAGTCGGTGTGACGGGCGGGAAGATATTCGAGGCTGACTTGCGTACCGTGCAGGTATCCCTTGCCGGTAATGCCCCCCGAGCCCGTCGCGATCTTCGCCTGCATGACCTGATATCCGGTTCCGAGCGGATCCCGCGCCGGGTCGAGGAAGATCATGATGCGCTCTCGTTGAAATGGTTTGAGGTAGTGCCAGCCGACCGGCAAAGCCATCAGGCCGCAGACAATCGCGATCAGCCAAAACCTCGGCCTGATGCCTCCGAAAAACATCGCCACTCCCGCCAGCGGAAGAAAACTGGCAGCTGAGCCGATTGCCGGTTGCGGCGCGATCAGCAACATCGGCGCTCCAATGATCGCCATCACCACCACGAAATTTCGAAGGTTCAGATACGCGCGGTCGTTGGAATCGAAATACTTCGCGACGAGCAATGCAGTGAAAATTTTCATGAACTCCGACGGCTGAAATTGAAAACCGCCGATGTGGATCCATGACTTCGCGTAGCGTGTCAGGCGTCCCCAGATCAGCACATAGCTCAGAAGAGCGATGCCGAGGGCATAGAGAAACGGCGAGATCTCCATCAGCGCGTGATAGTCGACGGCGATGAAGAGCAACATCAAGAGAATGCCGATGAGCGACCACAGAATCTGCTTGCGGAACAGCGGCGCGTCGGGGCTGGAGTGCGTCGCGCTGTACACGAGCATCGCGCCGATCGCCGATATGAGCAGCGCAGTCGTCAGCAGATTCAGATCAATACGGTCATCGGTTACCGAAAGCCGGTAACTATTATCGCGTCGGAACTTCCTGGTTGTAGAAGAACATGCAGGTGACGCGTTCCGACGGGTTCGGAAAGTCGGCGGGAAGGGGATTGAGCGGCGAGGAGAGCTCGATCGCTTTTTTCGCTGCGAAGTCGTAGGGCGGCGCGCCCGAGCTGCTGAGCATCGTGATGTCGGTGATCTGACCGTTGCGCTGGATGGTGAAGCGGATCGTGACGACCCCTTTCAAACCGGTCTGAATGAGCTGGGGCATGTTGTTGTACCAGTTCACGCGGATGCGGCTGACCATCGACTGCGCGTAATCACCCCAGTCGTACCACTGACTCTCGAACGAGAGCGGCCCCGACTCGGCGAAGCCTTTCTCTCCACCCTGGCCGGAGAGATCGACGCCATGCTGCCCGGTACCGATCGAGGCGATCTTACCGACCTCGCGGATCGCGTTGCTCCAGTTGATGCCGCTCGACGCGCTCGCCTGCGACGGCCGATATTGAAATGTACCGCCGTTCGCGGCGTTTGGAGCAGCTTGCGGAGCAGACGCAGCTGACGAAGCAGACTTTGCTGACAGCTCCGATTCTGCAGCGGCCATCTGACGGGCGTGAGCTTCTTCGCCCGATTTGGACGCTGGCGTGTAGAAGCCGC
>QHVY01000503.1:0-1052 GCA_003223695.1 Acidobacteriota bacterium | reverse complement strand
CCCGGCGCCTCTGTGAACTGCGGATTTTGACGAATCAGCTCGACATAATGGACCATCGGAGTGGTCACGTCGGACGCGGTAATGGGGTGGTAGTGGCGGATCAGATAGATGACGAGCAGCGTGTGGAGGATCAGGGAGACGAGCACAGCCGCCGAGACCCCGCCGCGCCTCGACCCATCCTCAACGACGAACTGAAGCTGCTCTGACAAGATGTCTCGATTTGTCATTCCGAGCCGGGAAGACAGCGAGGAATCCCCTCCGCAAGCTCGCAGGGGATCCCTCGCCCTCTGCGGGGCTCGGGATGACACACGAAGAAAGTCACGACCGCTTCATTTTCTTCCACGTTACGCTGGCTGCTACACTTCCGTTGAATGTCGTCAGCGGTCGTCCCCGAACCGCCCCCTCCGCCACCCGGCTCGGCGGGCACATCCTTCGATTTTTTGAAGCCGTTGACCTTCATCTTCGACGACCCGCGGTGGATTCAAAAAGTTCTGATCGGCGGTTTGTTCGTCATCGCCAGCTTCTTCATCATCGGCGCATTTTTTCTTTACGGCTATTGCGCCCGGAATGTCATCGCCGGGATGCAAAACCCTTTGCCGGAATGGGATGACCTCAGTGAATACTTCGGCGAAGGCGCGAAGCTGTTCGTCGTCGGCCTGATTTACGCGGTTCCGCTTCTAGCTGTCTTTGGTGTCATCTTCCTACCGGTGATGATCATGAGCGGCTCGGCGGACAACGAGACCGTGAAATCGGTGGCGGGCATGTCGATGTCCTGCGTTTCGTGTTTGATCTTTCCGTTCGCTCTCGCTCTCGCGTTGTGGCTGCCGGCTGCGATGCTCATGGTTGTGGTCAGTGGCGATTTCAAGGCGGCCTTTGATTTCAGACACATCTTCGACTTCATCCGCGCGAATATCGGCAATTACATTCTGGCGTTCATCGTCTGGCTCGTGGCTCGATTTGCGGCGGGACTCGGATTCATTCTGCTGTGCGTCGGAATCATCTTCACGATGTTCTGGGCGTTCACCGTCGCCGCATACGCCTTCGCGCAAACA
>QHVY01000502.1 GCA_003223695.1 Acidobacteriota bacterium | reverse complement strand
AGCGAACGGCACGTTCTGGCGCACGGATGTTTGGCTGACCGACCCGTCTGGCGGCACCGTCGTTAGGCGCGACATCCTTGGGACCGAAGGTCGAACCTTGCTCGACTTCAGCGACCCGAATCTCATCGTCACCTCCCGCACGTACACGACGAGCAGCAACGGCACATTTGGACAGTTCGTGCCGCCACTAACGCCGTCGACAGCGCTCGCGACCCTGATCGGAATCGAAAATGACACCGCGTTCCGTACGAATATCGGATTGATGGCCCAGTCGCCCGCAGCGGTGCGCCTGATCGCGTACGACGCCGCCGGAAATGAGGTATGGCGCGACGATGTCCTGGCGCAGGGACTGACGCAATTCCCGCTGCCCGTGTCACTGGCGATCGGCCGCGTCACGGCGCAGGTGATCGCCGGTGGCGGCGTGGTACCCTACGCCTCCGTCGTCGATAATCAGTCCGGCGATCCAATCTATATTGTTGCACGATATTGATGAACGATAATGCTATCGAAAAAGCGCAGCCGGTGACGCTGGCGCAGGTGCCCTTCAAAGTCCTCGAGGAAACCATTCGCCAGTTGCGCAGCACGCGCAACGACGTCATCCGCTACGGCGTGTGGAACGTTCGTAACCTCAGCGACGAAGAATTCAATCGCACCGACGACCGCAAGCTTCTCGGCTACTTCCGGCAGGACCTGCTGGAGACGCGATTTTTGTCCAAAGGCCGGCGCATCGATCTGATTCAGCTCTGGAAATGGTTCGATGATCAGATGAGCGGCATCGAACCGATGCTCATCGACTCCGAGGAGACGTTCCTCAACATTCAGGACAAGGATCTCGAAAAAGTGCGCAAACGGATCGCCGAGATTCAGGCGTTCCTGCCAACGCTGCGCTCCGAAGACATCGAGGCCTTCCGGCGCGTCAAATACAAGCTGCGGCGCACGGTGATGCGCCTAACATACGATCTGCATCACCTGTTCAAACGGCTCGAGAAGTACCGCAAGAATTTCGGTGCCGATCTAGCGCCGCGGCCCGAGCGCGTGCCGCTCGAGGCGGTGGCGGAGATTCCCGAGCCGCCGCCCCTCGAAGAAGCCGAAGATTAAGTATTGAGGTTGCACCCCTCATCCGCCGCTTCGCGGCACCCTTCGACTCGCTTCGCTCGCTCAGGGCAGGCTCTTCTCCCTGCACACGGGGAGAAGGACACTCGAAATCGAGAACCCCTCGCCCCGCGAAGCGGGGAGAGGGTGGCCCTGACGCTGAGCGCAGCATCGTGGTTGTCAAAGGACTCGGATCGAGCGTCACGTTGCGATAGATCGCACCACTGGAGTCGACGAGCCGCGCACGCTGCTGCGTACTGCTCTTGGAGCGTAGAACGAGTGTTCCGCCGGGTGTGAGCGCCACCGTGATTTGCGACGGCGCGGTCACCGTGACCAGTTTGTTGGCATAGCCCATCGCCGCGATGGTAACGGTGTATGTTCCCGGTGAGAGCGTCAGCGTGATTGGCTCCGCTGAGCCGGTGACTCGGAAGCCGCCGCCGGCTTCTACGACCTGGCCTGATGCATCGACGATGCGCGTCACGTTCGCGGGGAGCTGCCGATTGTCGCGCGCGTCGACCACGTTGATGGTCACACCGTTGCTCGGCGTCAGCTTGAACTGCAGGTCATCGGGCGCGGAATCGCCGATGGTGATGTCGCGCATGTCGTGCCCGTAGCCATCCTTCTGGGCCACGACGTGATATGTCCCGCGCGCAATGTTGTCAACGAAAAATGCTCCGGACGGATCCGTCAGAGCTGCTCGCGAGCTCAGCATGCCCTGTCCGCTCTGAAGCTGGATCTGGGCGTTCGACAGTGGCTCGCCCGTGCTCGAATCGACAACTGTACCCCGCAGCGAAGCGGTCTTGATGTCGATGTCGAACGTGCCGGAACCGTGCACGTCATACGTTGAGCTGTAGGCACTCGAGCGATCGATGTCGATCACGCCGACGCCGTACGAGCCGTCGTCGAGGCCGCTGATCTGGTACGAACCGCTGCTGTCCGTCGTGCCGCTGGACGATCCCTGGCTTCCGCTGCGCGAGTTGAACATCACCGAGACGTTGGCCATCGGCTGGCCATTCCGCGTCACGCGCCCTTGTCGACCGCAACGACGCCCGACGATTTCCCGCCGGGACCGATTCCCCGTGCCGTTCGTGCCGAAACGTGGACTGTTCCGGTGGGTGCGCCATCAATGCGATACGCACCGGTTGAATCGACTTCGCCCGACGCACTGCCGTTTTGGCCATTGGCGACGATGACGGTGTTCTGCAGCTCCGAGTCTGTTAGGCCGATGACGTGGCCGGTGATTGTGCCGCCGGCAACGATGACGATCCGCGCCGGCGCGCCTGCAGAGATATCGAAATCATTCAGCACACCGTTGCCGAGGTTTTGGGCGGAGGCGCGGAGGGTGTAGTGGCCGGGCGCCAGTCCAGCAATCGTGAAATTTCCATTCGCGTCAGTTCGTGTGCTGTTGCCGCCGCCCGCAGCGGTAGCGAAGACATTCGCATCCGGCACCGGCGCGCCCGCATCGGTCACGACGACGCCGCTGACCGGCATTCCGGACGAGAGCTGCGCATCGAGCCGCGCGTCATGGCCGGAAAGAGAAACCGATTTGTCGACGCTCAGATATCCCTGATGTGAAAACGTGAATGTCTTCTGACCCGGCTCGACGGCTTCGATCGTGTACTCGCCATTCGGATCGGTCGTCCCGCTCGCGCCGGGACCCATCATCATGCGTGCCGGTCCCATGTTGCTGCCGGCCTCGCGCACAGAAACGCCGGAGATCGGAGTGCCGTCGGGACCGGTGACGCGGCCCGTCAGTCTCACGCCGGTGTCGAGCGAGACCGCGACGTTGTCGAGCGTTTTTCCGTCCTCGACGTTCAGGCCGGGAATCTTTGCAGTGGTGTACCCCGGCGCACTGACGACGAGTTGTGTCGGTCCGGGCGGAACGTTTTCCAGCGTGAATGTACCGCCTGCGCTCCGCGTCATGGCGATGCCGGCCTGAAACGAAGTGACCGGAGTGTGATTCGATTTGTCGACAACGTGACCGGTGATCCGTCCGCCGACCGGCACCTCGATCACCACGTCGTGTGCCGGCGCAGTGACGGGGCGCGCCTGCTGAATGAATGCGTCCTGCTTGGAGACGGCTAACATGAGCTGGCCGGGCGTCAAATCCGTCAGAGTGAACGATCCGTCCGATGCGGTCACTGTGCTCGTCGGCCCATCTTCGACGATCGCGTTCACATTCACACCCTCCACGCCCACCCCATTGCGCACGACACGGCCGGCGATCTCGACAGACGGTTCGAGCTTCACCTCGACCGGCTTCGCCGTCGCGCTTACGGTTTGCGCATGCAGCGTTTTCGTGGCGAAGCCTGATCGCTTGAAGACGACGTCGTAGGTGCCTTCTTTTACGCGAACCGTGAAGCTGCCGTCGCTGCCGGTGCGAACGACATCATCGTCGCGCTGTCGCATCATGCCCATGACCACGCGGCGGACGCCGAAAGGCCCTCCGCGACCCTGCGACTCAACCGGTTCGACGCCCACACCGGAGAGTGGATGTCCGTTTGCGTCCGTCACTTTGCCGGTGAATGCGATGCCCCGCGGAATCGTGATCGTCACGCC
>QHVY01000501.1:1979-2968 GCA_003223695.1 Acidobacteriota bacterium | reverse complement strand
GAGAAGCCGATGCGCGGACCCCAGTTGTTGGTGTCGTTCTTCAGCTTTCCACCGCCGCCGTTCTTGAACGGCTGCAGGTAATACTCGTTGTACTGCGTCTGAGTGGAGAGCGTCTGCCAGATCGGATTCGACGTCTGGTCGAGATCGAAGCCCTTCCACAAGTCATATCGCAAGCCAGCATTGATGGTGAGGTTCTTGTTCACTGAGATGTCGTCTTGCCCGTAATAGTTGTATTGCTTGACCGGCGTCTTGAAGCCGGCGAAGCCGCCGTAGATGGTGATGTCAGCGACGGGCGCTCCTTGTCTGTCGGCAGTCAGAATGTACTGACCGGTCGTTCCCGTGGTGAAGTCGCCGCCAAGGATCGGCTCATCGATGTAGTTCGCGCCGACTTTGAAGTCATTGCGCATCCTGCCGAACGATGCTCTGGCCGATGGAAACACCCGATGGGTAGATGATTGCCGGATCGTTCGAATCGGCATCAATGCTGTTCTTGAAGTGCGTGTCCTGGAAGAGGAATTCGTTCAATTTGTCGGAGCTGATCTGCCACGTATGACCCGCGAGAATTGAGTGGTACTTGTTGCTGATCGTGCCCAGAGCAGTGGGAAGAATGATCGGGCTCGCGCCGTACTTGTCCGAGTTGTCCTGCATTCCGTAGCGCACCTGCAGGAACTGCCTGGCGTTGAGATCGGCGCTGGCCTTCGCCGTCAGAAGGTCGTCCTTGAACGGTGTGGGAATCGCTCTGCCGTCAAAGTCCGGATAAATACCGCCGGTATCGATGATGTAGTTCGTGGCCCGCTCAGTGCGCTCGCCGGTGACGAAGAAGTGCGCGCGATCCTTGATGATCGGGCCGCCGAACGAGGCGCCGTACTGATTGCGACGATAGGGCGTCTTGCCGCTTCCGGCGATCTTCTCGCTCGTCGACTCCGAGTTGAGGCTTTTGTCGCGATAGAACTCGTAGGCGCTTCCTTCGAAGTTATTCGTGCCAGTCT
>QHVY01000501.1:0-1944 GCA_003223695.1 Acidobacteriota bacterium | reverse complement strand
CGATGTTGTAGTTCTGCAGCGCACCGCCGATGGTGTCGTCGGTGTTGTCGCCGCCATCGACGAGGAAGTTGACGTTGCGGCCGCTGCCGCCGTTGAGCGCGATGGTCAACTGCCCCGGCTTGGTCGGGTCGGCATTGACCGACAGCGTCGTGCCGGGTGCGAGCGAGCCAAGGTTGGCGAACTGACGGCCGTTGAGCGGCAGATTCTCCATCTGCGTCTGGCTGATGACCGTGCTCACCGCCGGCGTGGTCTCGACGAGCGGCGATGAAGCGGTGACGGTAATCTGTTCTTTGACCGCCGCCTGCGTGAGCGTGACGTTGAGCTCACGCTCCTGCGCGACGATGAGCTCGACGTTGCGCGTCGTCACCGATGAAAACCCGGAGAGATCAGCGTTGACGGTGTAGGTGCCGACCGGTAGCGATGGAAAGCGATAGGAACCGTCGCTGCCCGTCACCACCGAGCGGCTGAGTCCCGTCGCGTTGTGGGTCGCCGTGACAGTGACGCCGGGCAATGCCCCGCCAGATTGGTCGCTGACGCGTCCGCCGAGAGCCGCACTGCCGGTCTGCGCGAGCAGCGCGGCCGGAATCAGCAGCAGCATGAGAATGAGAAGAAGTGGCTTCTTCACGATGGACCTCCTTTGAATCCAAAATTGTGCGGAACTATAGTCGAAATCAGCGGGCCCGCGCCAACTGTCCGAGCAGTGTACGCGCGGCAGTGCGTTGAGAATCGTAGGCCCGCCCCGGCGGCAATTCTCGAATCAGATTCTGCAGCTCGCTGGACGCGCTTCGACCATCGCCGGAGACCTGAAAAGCAATCGCTCGATTCAGCTTTGCCTCATAAAACTTGGGCGCAACGCGCAGCACGGCATCGAAATCGTGAAGCGCCTCGCTCGTGTCTCCCTGTTGCACGGCGACGACTCCCAATCCGTTCAGCGCATCGGCGTAGTTCGGCGTGATCTCCAGAGCCTTGCGGTATGCGGTCTGCGCCTCAGCCAGACGATTTGTCATACGAAAAATATTACCGATATTATTATATGATCTAGCGTTCCGAGGATCGAGAGCAAGCGCTTTGCGAAACTCTGCCTCCGCTCCAGAGGGATCGCCGCTCTCGATCAAAGCGACGCCGAGGACGTTGTGAACCTCGGGGCGATTGGGGTCGAGCCGCTCGGCCTCCGTTGCAACCTGCTTCGCTTCGGCGGGCCGTCCCGCATCCTCGAGCATCGTGGCCAGGTTGTACCAGGCGTCTGCATCGGAGGGTGCGAGCGCCACTGCCTCGCGATACAGCGTGAGCGCTCGATCGATCGCCCCCGATTGTTTGTACGCGCGCGCGAGCGTCGAGCGAAAGACGGAATTGTTCGGATCTTCGCGAACTGCTCGAGAGGTCCGATCGCATTCACGCGCTGCGCTTCTTCGTAACGGCGAAACAGCGGCGCCATGTCGCGCGGATCGCGATTCGAAGGCCTCACGTTCGCACCCGGGGCGACGTAGCCGAGGCTTGCGAGTTTGGTTCGGGTTTCAGGGTCGACGCCGGTCGTACTCGTCGCGACGGCGGTGCTCTCGATTTTTTGCAGTCGAGATAAAAGTCGGCGATCGATTGCGATGCTTCGCCTCTCGTCCGGATCGCCGCTCAGATCGAACACTTCCGTTCGCGCGCCGCGAATGAGTTTCAGATTGCCCTCGCGGATCGACGTCAGGCCGCTCCAGCCGAAGGTCTTGGAATACTCCGATTCGGCGTAAATTTGTGTGGCGGCCGGCCCTTCGGCCGGCCCGTGCCGGCTAAGAGCCGGCACCCACACCAGGCCGGCGAGTTTCGCAATCGTGGGCGCGACGATGACCGTGCTCACCGGCTCGTTCTTCGTTGTTCGTTCTTCGTTGTTCGTAATGATCAGCGGAACGTGAAGTGTCGATTCGTACAGGAGCAGACCGTGCGTCAGCTCGTCATGTT
>QHVY01000142.1 GCA_003223695.1 Acidobacteriota bacterium | reverse complement strand
GTCATCTCCTCCGCGGTTGTACTCCTGCGGCGAATGCACGAACTTGAGCTCACCACGGGTCGTGCTCTTCGCGGCGTGATCGTCGAGGCCGCCCTTCTCGTCATCGTGCTCATGATCTTGAAATTGCGAGGGTGGAGCGTGCGCCGTCTTGGACTTTGGTTCTCAACGAAAGGATTGATCTCCGGCGTCCTTCTCTTTGTCGCGTACATACTTTTGTACTGGACTACGGCGTTCGTTGTCGCTTCGCTATACCCATCTGCGGCGACCATGCGGCCCTTTCGATTCGTCGTCACGAGTGCACCCACGGCCATGATCGCGTTCATCGTGGTGAATTCATTTTTTGAGGAAACGATCGTCAGCGGCTATGTCATCACTGCGCTTTCGCCGCAGGGAGCAGGCCTGGCCATTACGGCAAGCACTCTTCTGCGCTTCCTCTACCATCTTTACCAGGGGCCGCTGGCCGCGATTTCGATTCTCCCGCTTGGCTTGCTCTTCGGCGCGGTCTTCTGGCGATGGCGCAATCTGTGGCCGCTCATCGTCGCGCACACGATTGCAAATCTGATCGCGTTTCTGCTAGTTGGACGCTGAACGGATCTCCTTCCGCAGCTTCTTGACCTCCTTCTCCAGGAAGGCGTAGTCCATGTCAAAATATGCATAAAAACCATCATCAATTTTCTTGTAACGAAATTTCGAACCGGCGATCCATTCCCAGATTTTCGGCAGCCGCCCATCGACATCGACGAAGCCATATTCCTGCGCAAGCTCGAATGAATTGAAGACGCGTCCCGACTTCTTCATCACTTTCGGATCGGCAGCCAGCGCCGCGATCGCCCGCCCAACGAAGTATGGCGTCTCTGACTCCGCGAACATCGGCTGCCGTTTGATCGCATCGCGCCAATTCGACTCGGTCACATGCAACGTTTCGAGAACGGCCTCCGATCGCAGAAACCCCGGAGTGATTGCGACGCAGGCGATGTTTTTCTTGCGAAGGTCGGTGGCGAAGTCCATCGCCAGCCTGATGGCATTCGTCTTTGTCAGGTCGTAATAGAGATTGCCACGATAGTAGAAACCATCGCCGTCAGTAATCTCCACGATCAAACCCTTCTTCATCAGCGGAACCGCGTAGTACACGTTGACGATGTGCGAGTAGATCGCCGCTTTGAGAATTTCCAATCCGACATCGAGGTCAACTTTCCAGGCCGACTTCCATTGGTACATCGCGTCGCCGTTGACGTTGTTCACGAGGACGTCGAGTCGTCCCTGCTCGCGCGCGATCCGATCGAAGAGCCGCTCGACCTCCGCCGGAATCGTGTGATCGACACGCACCGCGATTCCGACGCCGCCGTGTTCGGTGACCATCTCTGCGGTCTCGTCGATCGTCTCCGGCCGTTTCTTCGTGACCAGATTCCCACGCGCGCTCCGCGCGGTGCAGTAGACCGTGGCACCTGCCTCGCCGAGCATGCATGCGATTCCGCGGCCGGCTCCGCGCGCGGATCCGGCGACTACGGCGACTTTTCCTTCGAGTGTTTTCATGTGGATAGCATCGGTCATGATTTATGACATCATGTGTCATATATGCGCGCCGACCGACTTCTTTCGATCCTTCTCCAGCTTCAGTTCCACGGTCGATTGACGAGCGCAGCGCTCGCGAAGCGCCTCGAAGTCTCCGAGCGCACCATCCATCGCGACATGAGTTCGCTCTCTACTGCAGGCGTGCCGATCGTCGCCGAGCGCGGGGCGCGCGGCGGATGGAGTTTGCTGGAGGGCTACCGCGCAAATCTGACGGGACTCAGCGAAGCGGAAGTGCAGGCGCTGTTCGTGACGCGACCGGAGAAGCTGCTTGCAGATTTGCACCTGGTCCTTCCGAAATTGAATCCGCAACTGGCGCGACAACGGATCTACATCGACATCAACGGCTGGAATCGCAGCAACGAACAGGTGCCGCATCTGCCGGCGCTTCAGGATGCGGTGTGGCGCGATCGGAAAGTGCGCATTCTCTACGGCGACGCTGAATGCCCGTCGCAGCGCATCCTTGATCCCCTCGGCCTGGTGGCCAAAGGGAGCATCTGGTATCTCGTCGCACGAATTGACGGCGATGTCCGCAGCTATCGCGTGTCGCGAGTTCGCGAAGCGACGATTCTCGACGAAGCCTTTGCACGTCCCGAGAACTTCGATCTCGCCGAATTCTGGGACTCGTCATCCGTGCGTTTCAAAGAGCGCCTGCCGCGATTCGAAGTGGTGATCCGCGCATCACAACCGGTCGTCGATTGGCTGCGCAGAATGATTCGCTTCGGCGGAATCGATGAAGTGTCCGTCGACCGTGTTCGAATGCACTTCGACGCCGAAGAGGTTGCTAAGGCCGTGCTCTTGGGAGTCGGCGATCAAATCGAGGTTCTCGAGCCCGACTCGCTGCGTCAATCGATCTTTGTGGCTGCGCGCAACATCGTCAGCCGCAACAGATCGAGCGCCGATTGAGTGGCGAACCACTTGAACATCGATCGCGTCATCGGCCAGAAGAGTTTGCGATGCTCGTAATGATTGAAGTCCGCCACTGCGATGTGCAACGTGCCCACCGGTTTGGCCTCCGTCCCCCCGCCCGGCCCGGCAATCCCGGTGACACCGATTCCGTACGTCGTATGGAAGCGCCGCCTCACGCCCTTCGCCAAATCGACGGCGACCTGCTCGGAGACTTCGCCGAATTGCTGGATGAGAGCCGGATCGACGCCGGCGAGAAACATCTTCGCATCGGCCGTATAGCAGACCGCACCGCCCAGGAAGTAATTCGAGCTGCCCGGCACGTCGGTGATGCGCGACGACAGCAGCCCACCGGTGCATGACTCCGCGATCGACACAGTTGCCTTCCGCTCGATGAGCATGCGACCGATTGCCGCCTCGAGCGTGTCGCTGTCGAAGCCGTAAATTTTGTCACTAAATATCGTTAGCAATTCTTTCTCACGCTCGTCGATCGCCGTTTTCGCTTCGGTTTCGGTCCCATCAGCCTGCAGGTGAATCTCGATCTGCGCGCCGCTCGCGAGAATCGTCAGCGGCTCGTGATTGTGCGCCTCGTAGTACGGCTTCAGTTTCTCCTCGACGCCAGACTCTGTCAGACCGGCGACTTTCAAGACGCGCCGGAATCGTTTTCTAAGCCCAACTTTCTGCTGCAGCCACGGAGTGAGATACGTCTCCAGCATCCATTCGAGCTCGTGTGGCACTCCAGGAAACACCCAGATGTTCTTTTCTTGAACAGCAAGAAAGAATCCGGGTGCGGTGCCGCGCTCGTTGCGCAGCGTCGTCTGCCCGGCGAACACATTCGCCTGTCGTTTGTTGACTTCGGGCATCTTCCAGCCACGCGCGGCGAAGCGCTTCTCGATGCGCTCGATGATTGACTGATCGATCTCCATCTGCAGGCCGAACGCCTCTGTGAGCGCCTCGCGCGTGAGATCGTCTTCAGTCGGTCCGAGTCCGCCGGTGGTGATGAGAATGTCCGCGTGACCGATGCAATAGCGAATCTCGTCCACGAGATCCTGCAGCCGGTCGCCGACCACGCTCTTGCGCGCGACGGCGACGCCGAAGTCCTCGAGCACAGCAGTGATCTTCAGCGAATTGGTATCCAGGCGCGCCGGCCCGAGCATCTCCGAGCCGATCGCGATGATCGATGCAGTTCCTGGGTTGCTGAGTTGCTGGGTTGCTGGGTCCGGCACGTGGTGCAGCCTACCTAGCAACCGAACAACCTAGCAACTAAGCAACCACGTTTTGCAGCTCTTCCCTCTGTTTCGCCAGCGCTTCCCACTTTCCGTAGAGCAGATCGATCATTGCTTTCAGATCGGCGTTCCGCGACTGGATCTTTTTCATGCGCTCGCCATCGCGATAAACCTCTTCGCTGCACAGCAGGAGGTCGTTGCGCTCGCGCTCCCGCTCGGCGGAGGCGATGCGCTCTTCGAGCGCGGCGATCTCCTCTTCGATCTTCTTGATGCGCTTGTCGGTTTTCTTCTTGGGCTTGTGTGTGGGTGCCGGCTCTCCAGCCGGCACACGGCCGGCCGAAGGGCCGGCCGCCACACGCGGCTGCGCAACGCCCACCTTCAATCTCTCCACGAGGTCGCTGTAATTGCCCGCGTAGACCTCCGCCCGCCCATCCTCGACCAGAATGATGTTCTCCGCGACGCGATCGATGAAGTAGCGATCGTGCGACACGACGACGAGCGCGCCGGTGAATCGCTCCAGCGCCTCTTCGAGAGCCTCGCGCGTGTAGACGTCGAGGTGATTTGTCGGCTCATCGAGCAGCATCACGTTACCGCCGACGTACATGATCTTCGCCAGCGCCAGCCGTCCGCGTTCGCCGCCGGAGAGGTCGCGCGTTTTCTTGAACACATCGTCATCGAAGAATGAAAACTGCGCGAGATAGTTCCTCACCTGTTCTTCTGTCCGCGTGTGATCGAGATTCCACACTTCGTCGATGACTCTTCCCAGCGGATCGAGGTCGCCGAGGGTTTGGTCGTAGTAGCCGACGCGGACGTTGTGTCCGTACGCGACCGAGCCGGCCAGCGGCTGCAGCCGGCCGGCGAACGTTTTCAGAAGCGTCGATTTGCCCGAGCCGTTCGGCCCCATGATCGCGTAGCGCTCGCCGCGGCGAACCGTGATCGTGAAATCGCCGACGACTGCTTTGTCGTCGTAGCCTGCGGTGATGTGATCTGCCGTCAGCGCGAGGGCCCCTGATCGCGGTCCAGCCTCGAGACGAAAATTCGCGAACGTCTCGTCGATTTCCGGCCGTTCCGCTTCATCGAGTTTCGCCAGCATTTTGCGCCGCGATTTCGCTTGCTTCGTCTTCTGCCCGGCGATGTTGCGGCGGATGAATTCCTGCGTACGCTCGATGAACTCCTGCTGCCGCTCGTAGTCCGTGGCCATCTTGTCGATGCGCTCTTCGCGAAGCTGGAGAAAGCGCTCATAGTTGCCGTGGTACTCGATCAGCTTTCCATGCGCGAGCTCGACGATCTTCTCGATCGTGCGGTTGAGAAACGTCCGGTCGTGCGAGATCAGAAGAAAGCTTCCTTTGAATGACTGCAGAAACTCTTCGAGAAATTCGATGCCGTTCAAATCAAGGTGATTCGTCGGTTCGTCGAGCAGAAGGAGGTCGACCTTCGTGAGCAGCACGCGCGCGAGCATCGCCCGGTTCTGCTGCCCGCCGCTGAATTCATGAATCGGCCGCTCCCAATCCGATTTCGTGAAGCCAACGCCGGTCAGCACACGTTCTACCTCCGCGTGAAGTTTGTAGCCGTTC
>QHVY01000141.1 GCA_003223695.1 Acidobacteriota bacterium | reverse complement strand
CGTCTCCGCGTCCGGGAGCGCTTCCGTGTCACCTGCAGCCGTCGCCGGCGTGGTCTTTTCCGGAGCTCTGCTTGTCGACGCCGCGTCGGGCGCTTTGTTCGCGCAGTCGCCGGCACGCGTCGTCGTAACGCTGAAGCGTCACTGACCGCGCGGCCGTACAGCTCGCGTTCGCGTTTGCGGCGCAGCGCGATCGCCCTTTGCAGTGCCCCCTCGCGGCCGTAGCGGTCGATGGAGACGAACTCGCGCCGCAGCATGCCCGGCGTCGGCGTCCACGCGACAACGTAACTCTGTTTTTGCTGATAAACACCGAGAATCCCGGTGGGACTCCGCTCGCCGGGCGCCGCGAACGTTCGATCGGTGCGCGGCTTGCCGACTTTCTTTTCCGTTTCATTGCGCCACGTGAGCGCTTTGAGAAACGCTCCTCGCGTTCCGCCGTGTGCGCCGTCAGCGAAATATTTCGACGACGTCTTTCCGCGAAAGACGACGCGCGCGTACCAGCCGACGCCGTGCCGCCCAGGGTCATCAATTCGCGTGATGCCTTTTGCCTTAGGCGTTTTTTGCCGCTTTTTCTTCACAACGACATCTTACGCGGCTACCGACGCGTTCGCCCGCTCTTCCGGCTTCTTGCGCATATCGAAGAACAGCAGGCCGATGCCGATGCAGATCGCCGAATCGGCGACGTTGAACGCCGGCCAGTGGTGCGGCTGTCCGCCCCAGTTGACGTAGACGTCGAGGAAATCGACGACGTAGCCGAGGCGAAAGCGATCGATCAGATTTCCGATGGCACCCCCGAGGATCAGGTGCAGGCCGACTTGCAGGACGCGATCGGTCACCGCGGTGCGGAATGCGTAGGCGACGACGACGAAAAACACGCCGATCGCGCCGATATTCAGCATCAGCGGAACGATGTGCGATTCCGCATTTGCGCCGATGCCGAACGCCGCGCCGGTGTTGCGCACGTGGACGAGCTGGAAGAGATTCGGAATCAGCGTCACGGAATCATGGACGTCGATGCGAGCGGCGATCAGCCACTTCGACCATGTGTCGAGGGCCATGATCCCGAGGGCGATGAGCAGATACGGAACTCGTTTCATTCGTCCTTGTGTAGGGTCGAGCTGCGCTCGACCGAACCCGCGGGTTCGGCACGGCGCTGCCGTGCCCTACCCTCGATGAGCTTATCCAACTCGAGCCGCAGACGGCCGAGAATCTCGTCGTAAGTGAACTGGCCGAGGGTGTGCGGACCGCGCTTCAAATTCACAAAACTCGGCGCGCACCACATGCCGAGGTCGGCGTCGTCCGTTTCGCCTGGACCGTTGACGCGACAACCCATCACGGCGATGGTGATGTCGTGCTCCTTCGCGTACTCGGTCATCGTCTTGACGTTCTGAGCAAGGTCGATGAACGCCTCGTTCTCCACGCGCGAGCATGAAGGACAACTAATGATGTTCAACCCGGTGTGCTCGAAGCGAGGCACGGAGCGGAAACGGCCATTGGCGATGTCGTCGAGAATCTGCCGGCCGGCGGTCACCTCGTCGCCTTTGCGCTCGAAAGGAAGCGTCAGCGAAACGCGGATGGTGTCGCCGATGCCGCGCGTGATGAGCTGTTCGAACGCGATGCGCGTCTTGATCACGCCATCCGGCGGCATGCCCGCCTCGGTGACGCCGAGGTGCAGCGGAACGTCGGGGCGAATTTCGGAGAATCGGATATTCGCGTCGATGACCTTGTTCGGATCGGAATCCTTCAGCGATACGCAATACTGATCGAATCCGAGATCATCGAGCATGACGCAATGTTCGGCGGCCGATTCGACCATCGGCGTGATCGAATCATTCTTCGGATAGCGATCGAGCTTCGCCGGATCGACAGATCCGCAATTGACTCCGATGCGCATCGCGCAGCCATGTTCGCGCGCGACCTCCACCAGGTGTTGCACCTTTTCGCGAATCGGCTTGTCGCGCTCGATGTGATGCAGGTGGCCCGGGTTGTACCGCAGCTTCTGCACGAATGGCGCGACCTTTTCCGCAAGCCGGTAATTCTCCTGAAGATCGATGACCAGATTCGCGTTCGGCCGCGCTTTACGCACCTCGGCGAGCGCGGCGACGTCCTTCGCGGTGTCCACGGCGATGCGGATGATGTCCGCGCCCGCCGCTTCGAGCAGCTCCACCTGGCGGATGGTTGCGTCGATATCCTGCGTTCGCGTGGCGGTCATCGACTGTACGGCGACGGGATTGCTGCCACCGATATGGATGTTGCCGATGCGAATCTCGCGAGTTGTTCTCTGGGTCACGCGCTGGTTTTAACGCCTCAGGCCGCGAAAGATTCCGCCGAATCAGCTACACTACCATGACACTCCAATGGCTGATGAGGGATCGCAGCGCCCGCGCATGATGCGGCGGCTGATGGTCGCCATCGCGCGGGCGATCGCACTGCTGATCTTGGTCGCCGGGCTCGCCGCCGCGCTGACCATCGCCCTTCCGACCGTCGATCCGGTCCGCCGTTACATTGCCGCTCTCATCGTTGGGGTCGCAATCTTCGAGTCGCTGCGGCCCCGAAAAGGCCCTGTTCCTGTGCAAACGGCGCCACCAATTCCTGCCGACATCGTCGAGGCCCAACGATCAATTGACGATTTGCGCAGCGAGCACGAGTCGAAGGTCGCGGCCCTTACGAAAGCTCACGCCTCAGAGATCGAGAAGCACGAAGCGGAGAGCGAAAATGTCCAGCGCGCGGCAGCCCGCGCGCTCGAGGAGATCCAGCGAAGCCGCGCCGCAAGTGACGAGCTACGGGGCAAAGTGGCGTCGTCGCAGCAGGAGCTCGATGCGGCGAAGTCGGCACATCGAGACACACAGAAGGAGCTCGATGCGGCGAAGTCGGCACATCGAGACACACAGAAGGAGCTCGATCTCACCCGCAAGAGCTCGCAGCAACTGGTTCACGGGAACGACGCGCTCACGCGCCAGCTCGATGAAGAGCGGCAACGATTCCAGGCGGAGCTGCAGCGTGTCATCGCCGAGTCGAAATCGGAGCGCGACGAAATGCAGGCTGAAGCTCGCGCGGTGGCCAATCGACTGGAAGAGCTTCTGGCGCAGCTCGAGCGCGAGCAAAGGTTGTCGCGCGAGACGGCGGCAGCGCGCTCGCGCGTTGCCGAAGAAAACACGTCATTGAAATCGCAGCTCGAAAATCTCGAAAAACAATGGAGCGCGAAGCTCCAGAAAATCGCCAGCGAGCTCGCCGCCGATCACGAAAACGACCTCGGCGACGCAATCGCCGCGCGCGAAGAGGCACGCGCGGAAACGCGGTCATTGCGCCACGAGATCCAGAACGAACGCGAAAAAGCGGCGGCGCGCTTGAAACAACTCGACGACGAGTGGAGCGCGAAGCTGCAGAAGATCGTCACCGAGCTCGCTGCCGATCATGAAAACGATATCGGCGAGGCCATCGCCAATCGTGAAGAGGCGCGTGCCGAAGTGCGATCGTTGAATCTGCGCTTGCAGGATTTGCAACGTCAGCTCGACTCCGCGCGCGACGGCCGTCTCGGACTGCTCCAACGCGACGATGAGCTGACGCAACGCGTCGCGCGCCTGGAGGAGGAAAACGCGACGCTCAAATCGAAGGCCGAAGAACCGTTCCCCGGCGTCAACGAAAGTGCGCTGCGAGAGAAAATCGAAGCGGAGTGGAGCGAGAAGCTGCAGACGATCGTCACCCATATCGCTTCGGATCACGAGGCCGATATCGGCAAGTCGATCGAGGAGCGCGAAGCGGCGCGAGCGGAAGTGCGCAACCTCAACATCAAGATGAGTGCGCTGCAACAGAAGCTCGATGCCGAGCGGCAAGCGCGCGAGTCGCTGCAGACCCGCTTTCGTGAAGCTGAAGAGCAACTGCGCAACGCGCCAACTCAGCCGATGAATGCACTGCAGGAGTCGTTTGCCATCGAACCGCCGGCGCCCCAGGAGGAGCAGCGCGCGAGGGCCGAAGTGCTCGAGTTCGCGGAGCAGGCGCAGGAGGCGCTGCGGCGAATCACGTCGCCCGGCGATGTACCGCTTCCCGCTAATGACAAGAAGCCTCGCATTCTATTCGTACATCACGATCCCGCGCTTCGCACCCTGTGGCGGGACAACCTCGACAAGAGCGGCTTCGAGGTGCGGACCGCTTCCGACGGACTCGAGGGATTGCGCCTGGCGAAGGCCGAGAGACCGGACATCGTGATCGCCGATGCGTCGATGCCGAAGATGGACGGCCGCGAGCTCTGTCATTTGATCAAGTCGAATGAGGAGACGGCGGACGTGAAAGTGATCCTCTTGACCGGAATCTACACGAACGAGGTGCCGATCGCCGCGGAGACCAACAAGCTCGAGGCCGATGAGCTGCTGCGCAAACCGGTGAAGCTTGAAGCGATGAAGACCGCGCTCTCCAGTCTTCTCGCAGCGCGGAGCGTGGGCGCGGGGTCGTAAGCCGCTACGTGCCACGCTATGCGGCGCGCTGCGCCGCACGTTAGGCGACAGCATATGCGGCAGTGACGCAGGGTGACCTGCTGATATTCTGCTGGCGAGCATAGCTAGGCCGTCTTGAACCAGTCATGAATGAGATTCGCATACGCCCTGCGCGTCCCGCTGATGCACCGGCAATTCAGTCGGTCGCTCGCGACAGCTGGTCGGATGTTTACCAGGAGGTTATCTCCATCGAAGCCCAGCGGCGGGCCCTCGAGCACTGGTATTCGACGAACGCCTTGATAGCCTCTATACAGTCGGCTACCTCGATCTTCGTCGTCGCCGAGACATCACGCGAATTACTTGGTTTTGCACAACTCAATCAGTTGCCGGACGGTTCCGCGGACCTCGCGCGCATCTACGTTCTGCCGCCGAATCAGCGGCATGGCGTCGGAGCAGCACTCCTGCGGGCTGTGTTTGACTCGGCGCGCAACAATCGAGTCTCCAGAATCACAGTTTCCGTCGCCAAGCAGAACAAGCGAGCACGAAGCTTTTACGAGCGCAGCGGCTTTTCACTCTGCGGTGAGGGCTCGGTCGACCTTTTCGGGTTTTCTCTTCAGGAAGTCATGTACGAACAGCCTGTGGAGAGATGAGCGGCCTAACTTTTCGCAGCAGCCGACGAGCGGCCGTATGCTGGCCCCCTCGTTTCTCCCGAGAGCCGCTCTCAGCTATGCTGGCAAGTGGCGGCCGGTCGCGGCTCAGCGAATGATCCGATGATCTACACGCACGTTCTCGGTTTGGGGGCATCAGGGCTGCGAAGTCCACTGGACGCGCTCGGCGCGGCGGAGGATGTTTTGCCGTCGCGGGGCGACGGATAAGCAGCCGTGATCACCGCCCACCCGCCGCAAGCTCTTTCCGCATGGCGTGTTACGACCGTTTCGCTCGCGAGCCTTTCGCCCGTTATTCGTCGGCGTGTAGTATTGGAGGTAGGGGCGGGCGGGGCTCAATACTAAGTTAGGCGTCGAGACGCATGCTTAAAATTCCAACTTACTCGACTGTCAGGATCGTGAAACTCCGAGAGGACGTCGATCATAGCGTCATCTCCTCCTCATTCGCCGCGCCTCCGGCACCAGCG
>QHVY01000140.1 GCA_003223695.1 Acidobacteriota bacterium | reverse complement strand
TACCGGCACTTCTACTGGACCACGCCGGATGCGACCGTCGCGAACGCGCCAGTCTCCGCGCTTATCGCCTCGCCCGAGCACAAGATCAACACCCTCTATCTGCAGGACCGCTGGTCAGTCAACGACAAGCTCGTGGTGAACGCGGGCGTCCGGTGGGACCGGCAGCGGATCATCGACGCGTCCGGCGTCACCCAGATCGACATGAAGAAGGATTACGCGCCGAGGCTGGGGTTTGTGTACGACCCGAGCGGGGCGCATCAAATGAAGATCTTCGGTTCCTACGGCCGCTTCTACGAAGAAATTCCGATGGATCTCGTGATCCGCTCGTTCTCATACGAGCGCCAGCCGCGCATCATTAACTACAGTCCCACGAGCACGACGCCCGATCCGAACGCGGAAAGCGACTTTGCTACGCCGTCGGCGATTTTGGGAGGCTTCACCGAGCCTGCCGATCCCAACATAAAAAATCAATACGTTAATGAGTACATTTTGGGCGGCGAGCGCGAGATCGCGACGAATCTCTCCGTCGGTGTCAAAGGCATCTATCGAAGTTACGGCCGTGTCGTCGAGGACTTCCTCTGTATGGACGACGGCACCTACTGCATCGGCAATCCGGGCGAAGGCATCATGAAGCAGATCTTCACGCTCGATTATTCGACGACGTATCCCGCACCGAAAGCGAAGCGGACGTTCAAAGGCGTGCAGCTCGATGCACAGCGCCGCTTTGCGAACAACTTCCAGTGGATGGCCTCGTACCTGTGGTCGAAACTCGACGGCAATTACGACGGCGAATACGCGCCATTTACGAACGTCGGCGCCGATCCGAACATCTCCGCCGCGTACGACTACTACGACTTCTTCACCAATGGCAAAGATCTCTCGGTAATCACGAATCACGGTCCGCTGTCGAATGATCGCCGTCATCAACTGAAGTTCTCAGGCGTCTACTTCACGCCGTTCAAACTATCGGTGGGCTGGTCGTCATACTGGCGGAGCGGCACTCCGCTGACGCGCTACGGCTACTCCGACGCCTACGGCCGCTACGAATTTTTCCTGACGCCGCGTGGTGCAGAGGGGCGCACGCCGAGCAATTACGATGCGGATGTGCACCTCGGATATCCGATCGCCGTGCGCGGGAGCGCAAAGGTGAACATCCTGCTCGACGTTTTCAACGTTCTCAACGCGCAACGTCCCGTTCTTCTCGATGAGCGCTGGGGATTCCAGGAATCGGACAACGCCTCGCCCACTCCGGTGAATCCTGGCTACAAACAGCCGGTGCTGCGCACGCCGCCAACGTCCGCGCGGCTCGGCGTTCGCGTGAGCTTCTAGTTCTCGGTGGAGGACAGCCGCCCTCGGCTGTCCTCCTTCAGACAATGCGAAAAGCAAGTGCAGTTTCTGCAGCCGTGATGCTCACAGCCTCTTTATTGTGTGCATCGCCGGCGAGCGAATCTCAACTGCTCGGCACCTGGGTAGCAGCTCACCGTTCCACCGGCGGCCTCGGATCGATGTGCACGTTCATGCCTGCCGGCAAGCTGGAGATGAGTTTCGGCGCGATCGTCGAGTCGTGGTACGAAATCAACGGCGATCAGCTGATCGAACCGTCCGGCTCGAACGCTCCAAACGCAAAGCCGACCGTCTCGCGTTTTCGGATCGAGGGAAACACATTGCACGAGCAATCCGGCTCTAACCCCGAGGTGCGCCTCGTGCGCGTGGGAAAACCGCAACCGGGAGCACCGCCGATCGCCGGATTGTGGCGACCAGAAGCTCAAAGGACCGCTGCCAGTGTCATGGAGGAGGCGAAAAAAAGCGGTCAAAGCATCGATGCACAAATTGCGCAGGCTACCGCCGATCTTTTCAACAACAACACCATCGAATACACCGCGGACGGTCTAATGAAGATCCGGCTTCCCATGCAAAAAATTGCTGGATCGTACGATCTCGCAGGCCAGACCTACAGCGCCGGGAACAGTAGCGGACATTTTCGTCTCGAGAACGGATTGCTGATTCTGTCCGACGGCAAAACGGACCAAACCTTCATTCGTTCGGAGGCCACGAAAGAGCAACTGAAGCGCGCCGGCGTGCGGTATGGCAACACATCCGCGGAGCTCGACCGCGCCAGCCATTGAACCCGCGTTCACTTCGTCTGATCTACACGCTCATCGGGCTGGTTCTCGGCATCGGTGCGCCGATCGGCGCGTTTGTGATTCGGTTTCTGTTCATGTCGCAGGTGCACGCGGCGCCACTCGGCGATTTGTCGGCCAATCGATTCTTCTACATCTATCAGCTCGTTGGCTCGTGCGTGGTCTTTACCGTCGCCGGCTTTACGGCTGGCATTCGCGCGGAGCAGCTCCGTGAGGCGGAGTCGTTCTACCACGCGCTCTCCGAACATGACGCGCTCACCGGTTTGTACAACGCTCGCGCGTTCCGCAGCCGCTATGGACGACTGCTCGAGCGCGCCGCTCGGACGGGAGCGCCGATCTCGCTCCTTTTGATTGATATCGATCACCTGAAGCACATCAACGATCGCTATGGCCATCCCACCGGGAACAAAGTGCTGATGCACGTTGCCAACGCGCTGCGTGAGGCCAAGCGTTCCGAGGATTCGGCGGCACGATGGGGCGGAGATGAATTCGCGATTCTGCTCGAAGGCGCAGATGCCACCTCTGCGCGACGCGTCGCGGAGAATGTCGTCGCGCGTGTGAAGGCCAAACCGGTGGCGTTTACCCGCGGCCTCTCTGTCACGGTGACCGTCGGCGCGTGCACCGCCTGGCACGCGAATCCGGATGCCGATCTTTTCGCCGCGGCGGACCGCGCCCTCTACGAGGGGAAGAGAGAAGGCCGCGATCGAGTGGCTGCCGTCGAGCTGGACTCCGAAAACAGCGCTTCCTGACTCCTGCGGGAGTATGATTTGGATGCAGAGAGAAACGTCCCACCGCGCCACTTGCGGTGAGCGGAAGAGAGACCCGTTTCCATGTCCAATCATCGCCGAGGGGTTCTTGTCATCGACAACGACGCCGCCGAACGCGGCTCGATTGTCCGCAAACTCGTCGGTGATGGAATCCGCGCTGACGTGGCGCAGAACGCGTCCGATGCCATTCGGCTCCTCGACGAGGCGCGCTATGAGGTAGTTGTTCTCGACTGGCAGCTCCCGGATGGCGACGGAGGGCGCGTCGTCTCGCACCTCCAGCAGTCTGGTACTAGATCAGAGCGCATAATGGTCATGACCGGTGAGTCCAGGCTCCCGCGCAGTGTCGATCGTTCTCTGGTCAAGGGTGTTCTCTTCAAACCTGTCGATGCGATCGCGCTGACGGCCCACGTTCGCGCAATGCTTTCTTAGCAGCAGGGTAGCAATTGGGCCTTCTCGGTCACTACTTACGGGAAGGTCTATGCGCAAACATCATCTGCCGTCTCGCCCCGAGTGGCGATTGGTCCTCGGCCACCTCGGTCGAAGTGCAACAGGGCCATTCACGGCCGCGGCGCTGTTCATCCTCCTGTCGATTCTGACGCCGTCTGTTGCCGTGTTTTTTTCGGCGCGGCGTGACGCAAATCAGCTTTTTGACTCGGTCAGCCTCAGGATCGCAGCTCTGGAGCGTGGCAAGTCGGAATTTCGACCCCAGGAGCTCCTACGCGACATGGCCGGCGGCACCGAGCTCGCGCTCTTTGATCAGTCTACGCAGCGCACGGTCGCCGTCGTCCATTCGCTCCGGCGCGAAGCGGAAGTGGGGATCAAATTCAGGCGCGAGTTCCAGGCTTTTGGCCGAAGATGGACCTTGTACCAGACGCGCTATCGTTCTTTCCGCTCCTTCGTGCGTTTGCCGACGCTGGCGATTTCGGGGCTGTTTTTCCTGGCAGCGATCGCTCTGGCGATGCGCGGAGCGGTTCGCCGGCAACCATTTGAGGTCAGCGCAAACATGCTCGAATCGCTTGGCGACGTGATCGCCATCGTCGGCAGCGACGGCAGGATTCTCTATGCGAGCCCGTCGATCAATACGGTGTTTGGCTACAGCGATGATCAGGTTATCGGCCGCAACTTCGCTGACATTGTTGCTTCCGCGGATGCCAATTCCGCGACTTCGCTCCTCCATCGCGTCGCAACTGGGGCCGCTTGGAGAGGCACGGCGGAGCTGCGCCTGGCGACCCCGCGCGGAATGTCTCATGTCGAGGTCGACGCTCAACGAATCGACGCTGGCGGAAGGCTGATGGGCGTGCTGGTGATCATGCACGACATGACAGAAGTTCTGATGCTCGAGCGGCAGATCGAGGCATCGAAGCGAATGGAGGCCGTCGGCCGCGTGACCGCAATCGTCGCGCATGAGTTCCGGAATCTGCTCATGGCCTTTCAGACCAACACCGATCTCGTGAGGCGTCTGGCTGGAGACAACGAACGTCTGAAAGCAGTCAGCGATCAGCTTCAACGATCGGTCGCGCGCGGTCAGCGCATCGCCGAAGAGATTCTGCGATTCGCGAAACCGCCGGAGCCTCAGCGCTCCCCGATCGTCATTCGCGACTGGATGAACGAGCTGCGGGCGGAGCTCCACTCGGTGATCGGCGAGAGCGTCGCGCTCGATGTCAGGCTCGACGACGATGCGCTGGCGATCATCGGCGATCGGCAACAACTGGCGCAGGTGCTGGTCAACGTCGTGATTAACGCGCGCGAGGCGATGAACGGCCGCGGACGCATCGAGCTGTCAATCGAGCGAAGCAGCGGCGGCACGTTTCCGTTCGGAATCGTGTCTGCAGGCGACTACGCGTGGTTTCGGATCCGAGATGAAGGGCCGGGCATTCCCAGTGACGCGATCGAACATGTCTTCGAGCCGCTGTTCACAACGAAGCGATCGGGCACAGGGCTCGGACTGGCGGTGTCGTATCAGATCGTGTCGCGGCACGGTGGATCGATTTTCATCGAAAGCAAATTGGGCGAAGGAGCAACCGTGCACGTTTTTCTGCCAGCGAAGGCGAAGAGCGGCGCGACGATTGCGGCCTAACAAACGAAAAGAGCCGGGCGATGCGCCCGGCTCTCGGTTGAAATTTCGATTTTTTGATTACGGACGACCGCCGCCACCACCCGGCTTCTGTCCGCCGCCGCCCCCGCCCCCGCCCGGCTTCTGACCGCCGCCTGGCTG
>QHVY01000498.1 GCA_003223695.1 Acidobacteriota bacterium | reverse complement strand
GCACCTCTTTCGCGTCATCGCCGAAGAGCAGAACGTCGATCGCGTCTTTCGGATACTTGCTGATGATCAGTTCCGTCAACGCCAGGGCCACTTTTTTCGCCGGCGTGATTCGATCTTCGCCGTACAGCACCATCGAGTGTGAAATGTCGATCATCACCACGGTGGCGCAGCTCGAGTTGTGCTCGGTCTCGAAGACCTCCAGATCGCCTTCGGTGATGGTGATCGGATCGGCAGGATCGATGCGCTTCATCGCGTTCTGAATCGAGCGGATGGAGTCGATCGACATAGGATCGTCGCCGAACTGATACTGCCGCGTTTCGGTGAGGCGCTCGCTCCCCTGCCCTGCGTTGTTGACCGAGTGCGAGCCGGTCATCGATTTCTGAAGTCCGCCAAAGATCTCGTCCAGTGCGTCGCGTCGGATCTGACGCTCGCCGCCGGTGGCGAGGACGACGTTGCCATTCGCGTCCTGCCCGATGATGTTTTCTTCGACGAGCCGAGCGAAGAACGCTTCCAGGTCGATGTTCGGATCGATGTAGCCGCGCTCCTGGAGCGCGCGCATCCAGCGCATGGCTTCCTCGACATCGCCGCCGGTCTGCAGCAACAGATGATTGAACAGACGCCGCAGCCCCATCTCGGCGAGGAGCTGCCGGATCAGATCGGGATCAAGGTAGGAGTACCGGTGTCGCATTGTTGACCGTTAACGGTTAACCGTTAACTGTTAACCGGGAACGGGCCGCTGCTTATTCAGTCGATCAATCCAGCGGGCGATGGTCGGACTATTCGGCAGCAACTCCTTCGCTTCTTCGAGCGAGCTGAGCGCCTCCTCTTCGCGGCCGAGGACGAGGAGGATCTGCACGCGGAGCTCGATGAAATTCTGATACAGCGAGAAATCGGTGATCTTCTGATTCGACATCACTTCGAATCGTTGAGTGCATCTGCGGCAAAACGATGCAGCATGCGCGGAGAGTCGCCGAGAAACGATTTGGCGTCGACGAACTGCAGGATCGCCTCGCGCACGACCGTCTCCGGATCGGGGAACCAGCCGTCGCGGACGATTCGCTCGATCTGCTTGTTCAGGTCGTTCGGGATTTCGGTGGTGACTTTGGTCATGATCGGTTGTCGGTTGTCGGTTGTCAGTTGTCAGAGGGGCGGGGACAACCGACCACTGACAACCGACAACTCATTTTACGGTCCTCAGCACATTGAATTTCATGAGCTCATGGAAGGTGATCGTCGAATCGAGATCCTCACGCGCCAGCCGCAGCGCCTGATGCATCCCCTCGAGGACCATCTCCATCCAGAACGCGAGCTCGTAATCACCTTTCGCCTGGATGTACTTCTTGGCCGTATCGGCGAGCTTCGGCACACGATTGAGCTCGCGAAAATACTCCGCAAACGGCTGCTCATCGGAGAGCGTGATTTTGTTTCCTTCGACGAACCACGCCAGAATTCCGTCGTAATTCGGCTCGCTCTTGGCGTTCGCTTTCGGTTCCGAACGCGTCCTCGAGCTCTTCCTGCTCCATCTCGTAACGCCGCCCCGTGACTCCTGCGCGCTCGACTGGCGGAAATTTCGATTCGAACAATTTCCCGACCGCCGTGCCGATCAGTTTTCGCGCGACGACCTCGGCGCCCTGCTGCTCCCCTTCGTAGACCATCTCCACTTTTCCGGTGATCGCCGGAAGTACCATGGCCAGGTCGGAGAGGCGCGGAAACACGTGCGCATCGCCGGTCATTGCCGCACGGCGCTCGAGGTTGGACTGCAGCAGCTCCATCGCGGAAATCGTCAGCCGCGCGGAAACGCCCGACGATTGATCGACGAGCTCCGAATCGCGCGCCACGAATGCGATCTGCTCGATCAGCTCGCGGACGTAATCGGGAATCTCGATCGTCG
>QHVY01000139.1 GCA_003223695.1 Acidobacteriota bacterium | reverse complement strand
TGTCGGTTGTCGGTTCTCAGTTGTCGGTTCTCCGTTTGCAGACAACTGACAACGCGGCGAAGCCGCATTCAATGATGCGCAAACTGCTAACCTCTCTCGCTTTCGTTCTCACCACAGCCGGCCTTTTTGCCGATGTCGGTCGCCCACAAACCGACAACCGACAACCGACAACCGACAACGCGGCGCGAAGCGCCGCTTTTCAACACTTCATCGTGCAGCCGGAGCACGTGCTGACGACGGGCGACATCGCCGATCTCGCGGCGCGCGGCATCGAAGTGCAGCGCGTGCTGCCCGGACCGCGATATCTCGTTCGCGCCGAAAGCGGCGAGGCGATCGTGAGCGATCCGCGCGTACGCCACGTCGAGCATTTTTCCGCGGCGAAAAAGATCGCGCCCTCCGCGCTACACGTGGCGGCGCAATCGCGCGCGTTTACGAATGTGAGGATTCTTTTTCATGACGATGTCTCGTTCGCAGATGCGCAGGGCGCGATCGAGCAGGCCGGAGGCACGATCGAGCGTTCTCTTCAATCGGATTTCGATCTGCCACACGGCATCACCGCGCGCATTCCATCGACAGCAATCATGCAGCTCGCCGACGATGAACGCGTGTTCGGCATCTACGGACCGCGACGGGCGATCAAAGCCGACAACGCGATCGCCGCGCAACTGTCGCATGTGACGCCGCTCTTCACCGCGCCGTACAACCTGTCGGGGGCGGGCGTCGTTCTGTCGATCTTCGATATCGGAAAAGCCGACGCGAGCCATCCGGAATTCAGTGGCCGGCTGACGACGCATGTGTCCGACGCGGTTGCGGAACATCCGACGCATGTGAGCGGAACAATGATCGCGCAGGGAATTGATCCTCAGGCAAAGGGAATGGCTCCCGCCGCCACCCTTCACGATTTCAATGCGAACGATGACATCGGCATGGTTCTCGACAACAAACAGAACATGCTGTCGAGTCTGTCGGTCGTCGCAGACAACAACTCCTGGGGCTACGTCCTCGGCTGGTGCAGTGCGCTCGAGTGCAGCAGTCAATTCGAAGTGTGGGCCGGCGACGACGAGCTTTTGGGCGGTTACGATGCGCTCGACTCTTCGCCGTACGACGCGATGGCCAGAAAGACATCGGTGCTTTTCGTCCACTCGGCGGGAAACGATGCTGGTGAGGGTCAAAACCCAGTGAGTGGGCCCTGGTTCCAGCATCAGCACACCGACAACAACGGCAATACGGTCAAGAACGAGATTTTCTGCTACTCGCAGAATGGCTCAGGTACCGATTGCCCGACCGGCACCTGCACAGCCGGAATGAGCTCGGTGACTGGCGAACCTCATTGCGAGACGACGAAACATCCGACCTACGGACCGTACTTCACGATCGGCTTGATTGCCGCGGTGAAGAACGTCATCTCAGTCGGCGCTGTCAACGCTCAAGGGTTCATCGCCGGGTTCAGCTCCCGCGGCCCCGCGCGCGACGGTCGCGTGAAGCCTGAGATCGTCGCCAAGGGCGTCGCACAATATTCGACCTTGCCCGGTTCGAGTTACGGCCGTCTGCAGGGAACGTCGATGTCCAGTCCGGTCATCACCGGCATCTCAGCTCTCCTCGTCGAGCAGTGGCGGAAAACATTCGGCGGACAAAATCCGAGTCCGCAGCAACTGAAGACTCTTTTGATCGCCGGGGCCGATGATCTCGGCAATCCCGGGCCCGACTACACGTTCGGCTTCGGTCTGGCGGACGCGAAGGCCTCGGTTGACCTCATCATCGCCGACAACAACAGCGGCTCGCGCATTCGTACCGGCGACATCTCGCAGGGGCAACAGGTGCAGACAACGTTTTTTCTCAGCTCGACCCAAAACGTCCGCGTCGTCCTGGGCTGGACCGATCCGGAGACCCTCCCGGCAGCCGATGAAACGTGCGAGAAGACTCTCATCAACGATCTCGATGTGAAAATCATCGATCCGAGCGGCAACACGGTGCTGCCGTATGTTCTCGATCCGAATAATCCGGGTGCGAACGCAACTCGCGGCGCGAATCACGTCGATAACAGCGAGGAGATTGAGATCAGTAACGCGGCGCCCGGAGCGTATCAAGTCCTGGTCAACGGAACGACGATCGCCAGCGGTCCGACGCAGCGCTACGTCCTCATCGCTAACGCGCCGCTCGGAACCTCGGCTCCCGCATGCGCTGATGCGAATGAGCCGAATGACACGCCCGACACGGCCACGCAGCTCGCGAGCGGCATTCCGCTGATGGGACGCCTATGCTCAGCAAGCGATGTGGATTACTTCAAGTTCGCAGCATCAGGCGCGGGAAGCGTCAGCGTGGCGGCGACCGACACGGCGATCAAGATGACAGTCGTTGCGACCGGCGCGCAGACGACAATCGCGGCCGGAGCAACCGGAACGCTGCAAGCTCCGGGCGGCGCAAATGTCATCAAGCTCGAGCCTGGGGGCACGATCGGCTCAAACGCGAGCTACACGATCACGGCGATGTATCCCTTCACGTCTCCAGCGCGCAGGCGCTCCGCGCGGCAGTAACTCGATGTCATCCCGAGCGTAGCGAGGGACCGGTGTGGGCGTGCGGTACGAAGCCGTCGATTGCGTACCACCCACCCACACCGGTTCCTCGCTGACGCTCGGAATGACAGGCGGATACAATCCACCTGCATGGCGTACAAGACCCTCCTCGTCGAGGAGAGCAGCGGCGTTCTCCTGGTCACGCTGAATCGTCCCGAGGTGCATAACGCGTTCAATGATGAGCTGATCACGGAGGCGATCGATCTCTTTCGCAACGTCGGTCAGCGCGACGCGCGAGCGGTGGTCCTGCGAGGCAGCGGCTCGAATTTTTGCGCGGGCGCCGATTTGAACTGGATGTCGCGAATGATCAGTTACACGCGCGACCAGAACGTGCGCGACTCGGCCAACCTCGCGCAGATGTATGCCTGCATCAACGAGTGTCCCATTCCGGTCATCGGTCGCATTCAAGGGGCGGCCATCGGCGGCGGAGTAGGTTTAGTCGCCGTTTGCGATGTGGCGATCTGCACCCGCGACGCGAAATTCGGATTGGCCGAGGTCAAGCTGGGAATCCTGCCGGCGGTGATTTCGCCTTACGTCATCGCCAAAATCGGACAGACGCACGCACGTGCATTGTTCTTGACCGGCGAGCGATTCGACTCCGAACGCGCGATGCGCGTCGGCCTGGTGCATCGCGTGGTCGAGGACACGACCGCGCTCGATTCGGCGGTCAATGAGACGATCGAACAAATCAAAACTTCGGGCCCGCAGGCGGTGCGCGAATGCAAGAAATTGATCGCGCACGTCGTCAGTCACGACGTCATCGACGCGATTCCCTACACGATCGAGGCAATTGCCACGCGGCGAGTCTCGGAGGAGGGGCAAGCGGGAATGAATGCGTTTTTGAAAAAAGAAAAACCGCCGTGGGTAACGAAGTCCTGAGTCGTGTAGGGCACGGCTGCGCCGAATCCCGTGGTTCGGTCGAGCGCAGCATGGGTCACATGATGATCACGAAACTGCTCGTTCCGAATCGCGGCGAGATTGCGGTGCGAATCGCCCGCGCTTGCCGGGAGATGGGCATCGAGTCCGTTCTTGCGTACGTCGAATCCGATGACACCTCGTACACGCGCAGATTCTTCGACGATGCAGCGCCGATCTCGTCATACCTGGAGGTCGATGCATGCATCGATGCGGCGCGAAAATCGGGCGCCGATGCGCTACATCCCGGTTACGGTTTTCTTGCCGAACGGGCGGAGCTTGCCGCCGCTTGTGAAGACGCCGGCATCGTTTTCGTCGGGCCGAAGTCGTCATCGATTGCGGCGATGGGCTCCAAATCCGAATCGCGCCATCTCATGCATCGGCTTGGCGTCCCGGTAGTGCCGGGTTACGACAGCGAGGATCAGTCCGATGCAACGCTCGCACGCGAGGCGGAACGTATCGGCTTGCCACTTCTGATCAAACCCTCGGCGGGCGGCGGCGGGAAGGGCATGAAAATCGTTCGTGATCGCGGCGAGCTGCAGTCCTCGGTTGAGTCGGCACGTCGCGAAGCGATGAAAGCGTTCGGTAACGATCGACTTCTCCTCGAGCGCTACATCGAGCAGCCGCGCCACGTTGAATTTCAGGTATTCGGAGGCAATGACGGCGAAGTCATTCACCTTTTCGAGCGCGACTGCTCGATTCAACGCCGCTACCAGAAAATCGTCGAGGAGTCGCCCGCGCCGCGCTACTCCGACAAGTTGCGACAGAAGATGGCGAAGGCCGCTGTCCTGGCGGCGGAAGGCGCGATTTCTACTTTCTCGAGATGAACACGCGACTGCAGGTGGAGCACCCGGTGACCGAGCAGGTGTTAGGCGTCGATCTCGTGCGCGGGCAGATCGAAGTCGCCGGCGGTGCGCCACTTCCGTGGAAACAGAAAGACCTGCGACAGCGCGGACACGCGATCGAAGTGCGCGTCTATGCCGAAGATCCCGACGATCGCTTTCTGCCGCAGAGCGGAACCATCGCTTTCTACGACGAGCCGCGCGGGGCGGGCGTGCGGGTGGACGCGGGGGTGGGGGAGGGGAGCGAGATCAGCGTGAACTTCGATCCGATGCTCGCGAAACTGATCTGCTACGCCGAATCGCGCGACAACTGCATCGATCGCCTCGAGCGTGCTCTCCGCGACTACACAATCCTCGGGACGAAAACGAATCTCGGATTTTTGCGCCGCGTGGTGACGCATCCTGCATTTCGCGAAGGCAAAGTGTCGACGCGATTTCTGCTGGATCATGACCTCCGTAACGAAATTCCGGAACTTATGCCGCTGATCGCCGCGGCGCTGACCTCATCTCCCGCCCGCCACCCGCAACCCGCCACCCGCCACCCAGGAAGCGTTTGGGATGTCATCCGCCTAACCTCGCCCTAACGCCTCGGGCGCGCGCACGCGACCGGTGATTCCGCACAGGATCAGCAGCGTGACGACGTACGGGATCGCGAGCAGCAGATGAAATGGTAAACCGCGGCCGCTCGCCTGAAGGGCGTACTGGGCGGCGGCGGCAATGCCGAAAACTGCGGTGCCGAGGAGCGCGCCTTTGATCTTCCAGCGCCCGAAGATGACGATCGACAGCGCGATGAAGCCGCGGCCGGCGGTCATGTTCTCCGCGAACCCGTTCGACAGCACCAGCGCCAGATGAGCGCCGCCGAGTCCGACGAGGACCGCTTCGATGCCGAGAGCGCTCCAGCGTTGCAGCGCGACTGAGTAGCCGGCGGATCTCACCGCTTCAGGATTCTCGCCGCTGGCGCGCAGCCGCAACCCGAATTTGGTCTTCCAAAGCAGAAACGCGAGAACGACCGGCACGACGATCCAGGCGAGGATCGCGATTGCGTCGATGCCTGACCGCGAAATCGGCCGAGTGAAACGCTCTTGCATCTCGCGATAAATGAAACCGGTCATACCTAACGCGAGCAGATTGATCGCCGTGCCCGTCACGATCTGGTCGGCGCGCAGTGCGACGGTGAAGATTCCGAAGAGCGCTGCCATGGTGACTGCGCCGATAATTCCGCCGGCGAAGCTGCCGATCATCACCGAGGTCATCGCCGCCGTGAGCATCATCCCCTCGATGCCGAGGTTGATGATGCCGCTGCGCTGGACGAGGACCTCGCCTTCGACGGCAAGAAGCAACGGCGTGGACGCGACGATGGCGAGAAGGAGCGAATCTACGATGTGCATGTCATCCTGAGCAGGTTAACGGTGCGCCCGCCGGTGAGGCCGACATGAACGGCATCGCGCCACGCTGTCACCCCGAGCGTCAGCGAGGGCCTGGAGGCGTGGGCGGCATGAGAGATACGTTCGCGGCACCCCTCCCTCCAGGCCCCTCGCTGACGCTCGGGGTGACAAACGCAAGATCGCAGTTCATTAGAAGCCGCGCAGACGGCGAAGGATCCCTTCGCGTGGACGCCGATCGTAAGAATCAGGGGATCCCTCGCTTCGCTCGGGATGACAAACCGATGAGCGTCAGGATCACGACGGCTTGACCGAACGTCGCTACGGACGCGGAAATGTTCGATGCGCGTTGCAGCTCACCTGCGCCGGTTGTGAGGGCGCCGAAGAAGACCGCTGACAGCAGAGTCGCGAGCGGATGAAGCTGCCCCAGCAGCGCCACGGCGATTCCGGAATAACCGTAGCCCGCGGCGAATCGCTCGAAGAGACGATGCGTCACGCCTAACAGCTCGATGCCGCCGGCGAGTCCGGCCATGCCGCCGGAAATCGCCATCGCGCGAGCGATCTGCGCGTTGACGTGAACGCCCGCCCATCGCGCGGCAAAAGGATTGAAACCGGTCGCTCGAAGCCGGAGACCTTCCTTCGTGCGGTAAAGCAGAAACCACGAAGCGATGCAGATCGAGAGTGCAATGACCACTTCACCACTCGTCGAAAGAGAGATTGCGACCGCATCGGTTTGCGGATACTGCGCACGCGCTTCCTGCAGCGGTCCGTTAACCGAGTAACCGAGGAGGTGAAAGCCGACGAAGTTGAGGATGATAGTCGTCAACACTTCCGGCGCGTTGCGCCAGAAGCGCAGCAGTGAAGCAATCAATGCCCACGCAGCACCAGCAATCATCGACGCGAGGAGTGAGCTGATCAGGCCGAATCGCGCCGCGAGAAAGCACGCCAGACCGCCAACGATGAATTGTCCCTCCGCGCCGATGTTCCACACGCCTGCGCGAAAGGCGATGGCCACGCTCAATCCGGTGAGGAGGAGCGGAATCGATTTGACAATGGTGCCGTGCAGCGCGAACGATGAGCCAATCGAGCCGCTGATCAGCGTCGATAGCAACTCCCCCGGTGCATGGCCGAATGCGATTCCGCTCAGCGCGAGGAGAACGACGGCCGCGATTGCCGCCAGCGCACCCGCGGCGATCTGCCTCACCGCACTCCTGCCATCAGTTGTCCAGCGCGAGTTCCAGCTTCGGCGGGCGTGAGCCGCTCGCTCAGCGTGCCGCGAAAGATGACGTGGATCCCGTCTGCGAGCGTGAAAGCCTCGTCGAGATCCGATGTGATGAGGAGAATCGCTGCGCCGCGCGCGGCTGCGGCGCGAAGCTGTTCGTGTACGAACGCGGTCGATTCGATATCCAGACCGCGTGTCGGCTCGGCGGCGATGATGATCGCCGGACTTCTCGTGAGCTCGCGGCCCAGGACAAGCTTCTGCTGATTTCCGCCGGAGAGGTTCCCCGCTCGCTGACGCGGTCCCGTCGCCCGGATCCCAAATGTCGCAATCAACTCCTCGGCAGACGCATTGGTGACCAGCGCGAGATTTTCGGCGATGCTCATCTCTGCGATCACGCCATCACGCGTGCGATCCTCAGGAATGTGCGCCGTCGTTTCGCGGGGCAGCGTGTCGCGCAGCATCGTCGCCAGCTCCGCCTGACCGTTGCCCGCGACGCCGATGACGGCCACGATTTCGCCGGTTCCAACCGACAGGTTTCGGACGTAGAGCCGGCTCTCAGCCGGCGTAGTGCGCCGCCTAAGAGGCGGCGCTACGTGGGTACGTTCACCGACCATCGCTCGCGCGATGGCGATGGATAGGACCTCTCGAATTTTATGACTAATTAATATGACTGATTTCCCCCGCGACGCCAGCTCCCGAGCGGTATCGAACAGCTTCTGCGCCTCGTTTGGTGTCAGCACAGAGGTCGGCTCGTCGAGAATCAAAAGGTCGGGCTCTTTCGCGATCGCCTTCATCAACTCGACTGCCGCTTTTTCCCCGACTGACAAATCGCGGACAAGACGGTTCGAATTCTCGAAGCGGGCATCGCCGGCCCCAACCAGCGCGAGGTTCTCGGCGATCGTGAACTCGTTGACAAGCATGAAGTGCTGGTGCACGAAGCCGATCGTGCCGCCGACGTCGATCGTCCCGCGGTCAGGTTCGATCTCGCCGGCAATGATGCGCATCAGCGTCGTCTTGCCGGCGCCGTTCTCGCCAATGAGGCCGAGGATTTCACCGGGAGCGACGGACAGGGAGACATCGTCGACGGCGATCGTCGGACCGAAGGATTTGGTGACGTTGGTGAGTTGCATGGGTATTTTCACCACAGAGGTCACAGAGAACACAGAGACGTCTCTGTGATCTCTGTGTGCTCTGTGGTGAATTCATGTTCCACTGACAAGTCGGATGAAGTTGCCGACCAGCAGCGGATCGTAAAACGTTTCCGATCGCTTTTTCAGGATCTCGAACGCTGCGGCACGTGCGAGAGGCTGCTGGTAGGGACGCACGGTCGACATCGCGTCGTACGTGTCAGCGATCGATGTCATCCTGCTCGCCAGGTTCGGTACGCGCGGTGACCGAAGGACCGGATAATTCGGCTGACCGTCGTAGCGAAGATGATGCTCGAAGGCAACGACGATCGATAGCGGCGGCGTCCCCTCGACCTGACTCAGATACCACGCGCCCTGCTGCGCGTGGCCTTTCATCGTCTCCCAGTCCTCGCCTTCGAGCTTTCCCGGCTTGTTGAGCACGGTCAGCGGAACGGTGAGCTTGCCGATGTCGTGCAGCAGCGACGCCATCCCGAACGCATGAAGCATCGTCCCCTGAATACCGAACGCACGCGCTTGCGCGAGCACCAGAAGCGAAACGTTGACGGAGTGCACGAACGTGTACTCGTCGTGTTCTTTGAGTTTAGCCAGCGGAAGGATCGCGCGCGTCGTGCGCGAAATCGAATCGATGAAGCTCCAGACGAGATCTTCCATCTGGGCCATCGGCAGCTTCTTCTCGACGCGAAACTTCGCCCACGCCTCGCGAACCATCTCGAGCTGTTCGACCGTTAGTTCGCGCGGCTTGTTCTTCTCGATCTCTTCTTCGTCGATGGCCACACGAACGCGGCCGAGGATGATGTGAGGTGAAGAGGCGAGGGGTTCGCCCGCGCCGAGCGCGCCGATGAAACCATGCGCCTCTTCCGCCTGCAGACCGGCAGCGAGCGTGAGGCGCTCGATGCCATGGCGCTTCAGGACCTCGATGAACTGCCGGACCGAGAGGCTCGTCTTGCGAATCACGTCATCGCCGGCAACGAGATCATCTCCGACGATGAGATAGGTGATCGAGTCCGTGCGCATCTGCTGCAGGAGCCGTTGAAACGTCGCGACGACGTGCTCGATCGTTTGAATCACCCGCGGATGATTCGAAGGATAGAGCGCGCGCATGTTGATCGCAGCGGCAATCTGTGTCGCGAGCTCTTCCATGATCAACTCTTCGGAAGGCGCTCGCAGACCTGACGGATCTGCGCGTCGCGTGAGCGAAGACCTCGCTCGAGGAATTCGAGACGGGTCTCAGGCGGATATCCGGCCAACGACTCCCACGCTACGAGACGTTCTTCTTTTGACGGCCATGGAAAAAGCGACTCGCGCAGGAATCGCTGCAGTTCGGGCAAGGCAGACGGATCGCCGAGCTCGCCGAGCGCGCGGATCGCTTTGACTCGCAGAGAGCGCCGCGAGCCAAAGATGTCATTGCCGCGGACGATACGCAGTAGCGGCCTCACACCTTCTTTGATGCCTGCGCTTCCCACGAGCGCGACCGCCGTCTCGGCAACTTTCGGATCGGGATCGGTGAGCACATTCTCCAGAAGCTCGATGGGAACGCCGCTGTCGAGCGTGAAGAGACTCTTGATTGCCTCCATCCTGACGCGCAGATCACGATGCAGCGCCAGCTTTCGCATCTCGGGCAGCGATGTGCGGTCATTCACGCTGCGAAGCATGACGATCATGTTTCGCAGTACGTACCATCGCGAATCGCCGAGAAAGGCCACTGCCTCCGGCGCGATGACCGGCCCAAGGGAAGTGATGAAGTCGAACAGGCGGCGTCTGCGCGATCGGTTGCTCTCTTCGCTCAACGCGAGCAGCAGATTGCGACGCGCGCCGGCTCCGAGCGTCTCGACCAATCGCTGCAGAGCGCGCGTCTTTTCGGGCGGTGCATTCTGCAGACTCTCGACGAGCGCACGGATCATATCCGGCGTAGCGAGACGCCCGAACGATTCATGAATCGCGTGTCGCAGCTCGTCACTCGTCGTGCTCGTGGCGATCTCGTTCAGCTTTTGCGTGAGCTCAAAGGCTTCGTCGAACTCGCCAGCGCTGAGGTGCGATCGAAACAGATGTTCGAGCCGAGCCAGAATCGGCTGCGGTGGAGATGAGGCTCCGAGATTGGAGAGCAGCTCGACGATTGTTCTGCCGAGTTGGCGGCTGAGAGCAGCGTCGGCGACTGTTTCGGTACGTTTGCCGAGAGTCTCGCTTGGTGCGGCAGTCGGCGGCGGCGCGAATGGCACGTGAATCGACACCTGCTCGAGCAGGGCGGCGTGATCCGGCGGGTTGAAGCGATCGATGTCGTCCTCACCAAAGAGCTTCACGAGATCACCGATGACGCTTTCCGAGGGTGGCTCAGCGCGCGTCGACGTCTGCATCGCCGTGAGCGACTGCAGCAGCGTGAGTGCGTGCGGCGAGAGGTCCGTCATCGACGAGAGGTAACGCAGCGCTTCGAGAACTTCGTCGTGCGGCAACTCGGAGGCGAGCTGCCGGAGTTGCGGCCCCGCGGAATGATCAAGCGCCAGCGCCTCGGCCACTCTGCGCAGAACCGCTCCGCGCAGCGGCTGCGGAAGGCTGCGCAGCAGCTCAATCGCCTGGCGTAGAGAGTTTTCTTTTTTCGGCCCTTTTGCGCTCGTGATGTAGTTGCCGACTGCGTCCGCCAGCCGCGCGTGCGCCGCGATCCGCGAGTCGTCGTGAATCGGCATCCGTACGCCGAACGTGGCATCGGGGTCGAATGTCGGTTTCACATGCGCGGAGATTGCCTCGACTTGCTGCAGGATCATTTTCACGAGCTCTGTCACCGGCTGCCGATCTCGCGTCAGAAACTCTTTCGCGACGGGCGACAGGTCATTGCCCTCCATGAGCGCGCGAAGAATCTCTTCCCACAATGAGGGCTGCTTTTCGTCCGGCGGCAGCGCGGTCAGATCCTCGGTGACCTGAACGCCGGAGTAGTCGACCGGCTGCAGATTGATGTGCACGATCCCGGCGGCAGTCAGATCTTCCCAGATCGCGCGCTTCTGATCGGCGGGCGAACCGGCAGCGAGAAGCCGGAGGAACATTTCGATATCACGCGCTTCGGTTTCAGGCGCAAAGCGAAGCACCGCGACTCCGCGCGTGTAGAGCGCTTGCGCGAATTTTTGAGCGGAGACCGAATCGATTTTGTCGTTGCCATAGAGCAGGCCGTCATTTTCGATGCCGAGGACGACTTCGCCGGCGGGGCCGCGAAGGTCATTGAGGCGTCGATGCACGAGGTCGAGCGAGCTGACGAGCGCGGGATGCCCGGCCGGGTACGCCGCGAGATTTTTCCAACCCAGCGCTAGCGCCCGGACGAGCTCAGCGACCTGTGTGGCCGCGGCGGTGGATGGCACAAGAGGATTGTAGTGCTCAGGACTGAGGACTGAGGACTGAGAAGGAAAGGGCTGAGGACTCAGGACTCAGGACTGAGAAGGAAAGGACTGAGGACTCAGGACTCAGGACTCAGTAGGCTACGAGTGGGCGGGAGTCAGTCCTCGGTCTTAGAAATGTTTCCTCTCGAAGTAGGAGAGGTGGGAGGGCGGGACTCAGTCCTCAGTCCTCAGTCCTCAGAACTTTCCTCTCGGAACCTGCAGCGCGCCGCTGCGAATTTGCTTCTCGACGCGATCGACGTCGGCAACGGTCGACGGCGCGACGCTCGATTTCAAGCGATCGTTCCAGACGAGTGACACAATTCCTTCTTTCATTCCCAACCAGTACACGTGCGGCTGAAACTGGCGATCGCGAACGATTCTGGCTACGTAGACAAATGCCGTCGGCATGTCGAGGACCGCGGAAGCAAGGATCACGTTTGGCGCCAGCTCATTTTGGTTCTTGTTCGATCCGAAGCAGCGCACGTTGCGCTCGCTGCAGGCCTGAAAGACTCCCCTGCCGGCTTCATTGGCCTGATGAAAAATGAAATCGCAGCCGGCGTTGATCAGTGAAAGTGTCGCCAGCCGGGCGGCGCCGAGGTCGTCGAAGTTGCCGGTGTAGACCTCTTTCACCTCGAATTTCGGATTCACCGATTGCGCGCCGGCGCGAAAAGCGATGAACGTCGATTCGATCGACGGCAGCTTGATCCCGCCCACCACGCCCGCCCTTCCGGTTTTCGACTCGCGCGCCGCGATGATTCCGAGGAGGTAAGTCGCCTGTTCGAGCTGAAAGACCATCGGCGAGACGTTTTTCGCTACGGAGCTCCCAGATGTCGTGATGAAGACCGTTTTCGCGTACTGCGCGCCAGCCTTGAGCGCCGCGTCCTGGAATTCGAAGCCGTGCCCGAAGGCGAGGTCGAATCCTTTCGCGCCGTACGAGCGGAATCCTTCCTCGAATTCGGCGGGCGTTTTCGTTTCCTGATGCGAAATCTCCGCGCCGAACTCCTTCTGAATTCGCAGAAGGCCCTCGTAGGCGATCGCGTTCCAGCCGTGATCGTTGACCGAGCCGGGAGTGAGGAGGCCCACCTTGAAAAGGCGGGTGGCTTGTCGCGGGTGGCGGGTCGGTTGGCAAGCAGCAATAAAGCAAAGAAGCAGAACGGCACCACGTTTCATGCGCGCGGATTCTACCCACCCGCCACCCGCTACCCGCTACCCGCCACTTCGTGATAAACCGCGCGGAGAGGAGACGGCCATGGACGACGACATCGAGCGCAACGACAACGGCTCCGACGATGATGAGCAGTTCGAGCAGATGATCGTGGAGAACAGCATCCTGCTGCACAGCATCGCCGCGGTGCTCGTGCGCAAAGGCATCCTCACACAAGAGGAGCTCGATGACGAAATGGACAAGTTGTATGAAGAGATGGAGAAATTCGACGAGGAGTAGCGAGTGTTTGGAGCTCGGGGGAAACGATGAAATTTCGCATAACCATTTTCGCCGCGACGATCGTGCTCGCGGCAGCAGCCGGATTCGCGCAGCTCTCAATGGCCAAAGCCGATTGGGCCCGCGGACCCGTGCAGTACTTCATGACCAAGGATGAAGTCGCGCAATGGAACGCTTTGAAGAGCGATGCCGAGGCCGATCAGTTCATCGTGCTGTTCTGGGCGAAGCGCGATCCGTCACCCGGAACTCCGCAGAATGAGTTTCGCGCCTGACCGATCGCGGAAAAGCGCTGATTCTGTTTGGTGCACCGACCCGAGCCGTCCGAAGCGGCGGAGCGGGCGCTATCAATCGACCCACCACGCCCGCACAACCGCCTAGTACCGAAGCAGAGGACACGGCCACCGCGGAACAGCAGTTGTGGATTTACGAAGGTGCGATCGCAGAAAAAAACTTCGGCGCACCCCGCGTCGAGCTGCGCTTCATCGACCGGATGGGAAATCAGGATTTTCGGATGGAGACCCCGCGGATCGATTTCACGGCGGCGACGCAACGCGCAATCACGTCAGCAATCACGCGTCCGAGTCTCACGGTTGCTGAGCTGCAAAAGCAGCAGCCGCAACCCCTGCCTGCAGCAACTCAGACGGCACCTCCCGCACCCCCGCCCCCGACGACGACTCTGAAGACTGCGGCGCTCGAGACGGCAGTGACGAATGCAAGGCCTTCCAATAAAGCCTTGATCTCGTATGCAGAGTTTGTGGCGCCGACGGGCGACTACTACGTTCCAGTCGAGCTATACGTTCCCGCGTCCGCCGGTCTTGCTGCTGATGCGGCGGACACGTTCTTCGGAGTGATCGAGGACTCGACCGGTAAACGCGTCACGGCCTTCGAAGAACCGGCAGCACTCGTCGCGTCGAAAACGGATTATTTCGTCGACAGGACACTCACCCTTCCCAGCGGAAAGTACACGGCGATTCTCGGACTGGCGAAGGCTGGAGCACCGGTGGTCGTCACCTCGGCTCCGCTCGAGCTGAATACGCTCACCAAGGAATCGACCGGCACGTCGCGGCTGATCCTCTCAAACAATATTTATGAGATGACAGCCGCGGCGCCGGTTAGGTCGCCGTTCGCGTTCGGAAAGCTGAAGATCGTTCCGAAGGCGAATGAGGTGTTCACCAACAAAGACGAGTTAGGCTACTTCGTCGAGATTCACAATCCGGGAATCGATACG
>QHVY01000138.1 GCA_003223695.1 Acidobacteriota bacterium | reverse complement strand
CATCTGATCGAATGCACCACGTCTCATAACGGCCACCTCGATCGGAGTAAAAGTAAATTCGTTTGCCGTCTGGAGACCACGATGGTACCCGATCTCTTTCGGGGTCATCCGTAAGCTGCCTTAGATCACTCCCGTCAGCATTTATCGTGAAGACGTCCTCCTGCGCGCCACGGCTCGAGAACGCGATTTGTTTTCCGTCAGGAGACACATTGAAAACAGTGAAGAAAAAAGAGCCGTCAAACACGACCGATGGCCCTTGGACGATAGCTCCTTTTTCAGGATCAAAATCGTATTCTTGAATCGCGTATGTGGAGGACAAGCTCGAATAAGCAATCGCCTCCACGGTTCTCGCGGCGCTGAAATGCGCCGCGAACTTTGCCGGAAGACTTACGGGTATGGGCGCTCCGTTCGGTTCGCCGCTTCTCTCGTCGATGCGTATGCGGAAGAGATTCGTCGTGCCGTCGCGGTCGCTTCCAAAATACAGGTATTTTCCGTCAGCGGACCAGATCGGATTCCAGTCGAGTGGTGGATCGTTTGTAACTGGCACGATCGTTTGATCGGGATTTGGTGTGTGCGGGGCGATGGTGAAGATATCTCTCTGCAGACGATTCGACGCAGTAGCCCAAAATGCGATTCGGTCGCCGTGGGGCGACCAGCTTGGCTGAACCCCATCGTGCTTCGTCAGTAATTGAACTTTGCCCGTGGCGACATTGACATCCCAAAGGGTTGCGTTGAACGAACCTCTGACGTACGGGTTGGCCGTCGCACTTTCGCTCGAGAAGACAATCTCGCTTCCGTCGGGGGACCACGACGGGTTATAACCAAAAGCCGTGAGTCTGCGCACCGATTCGCCCGTCGCGCCCATAACAAAAATTCCGCCTCCGTCGCGCTCTGACCGAAACGCGATATGAGTGCCGTCAGGTGAAAATGACGGTTGCGTGTTCGCAACCGGAGAATTCTTCGTTAGGTTCGTCACCGCTTGGCCGCCCACGCGCTGTAGGCAGATCGCAGGATGTCCTGATGCATCTGTCACGTAAACGAAGCTTTGTCCGTCTGGTGAAAGGCTCGGATAGAGTTCGAGAGCCGATTGGAAAGTAAGCTGAGTGAACTTTCTCTGCGTTCGACGGAGAAGGCGTCCGCTTTTCAAAGCAGCTGTGGTCCTCAAACTGCTGATTGCATAGCCAATGAAAGCGCTAATCGCGATTGCGATTCCGAGGATGATCCACAGAGTCCTCGGCGATTGAGCTGAAGTTTGCGCTCTAATCGCGGGAGATGATCCAGAAGAGTTGACGATCGACCGCAGATCGAACGCGAGGTCTCGCGCCGACTGAAATCGCTCCTCGGGATTTTTCTGCAGGCAGCGTCTGACGATCGTCACGAGTGTGCTCGGTAGCCGACTGTCGGTATCGGCGAGGTCCCGCGGCTCATCGCGCAGAATCGCCGCGAGTGTCTCCCCAGCGGAGGAGCGCTGGAACGCCCGCTCGCCGCTGAGCATCTCGTACAGCACGCATCCCAGAGCGAAGATATCCGTCCGCGCATCCACCTTCGCTCCGCTCACTTGCTCCGGAGCCATGTAGCCGATCGTCCCCACCGCCACTCCCGGCTGACTGGCCGTCTCGATCTTACTCAGTGACTCCGAGCCCTCGAAGCGTTCCGCTTTGGCCAAGCCGAAGTCGAGGATCTTCACGTGACCGTCGCTGGTCAGAAAAATGTTGGCCGGCTTCAGATCCCGATGCACGATCCCGTGCGCGTGCGCACACGCCAGTCCGTCGGCCACCGCCGCTCCGATCTCCACCGCTTTTCTCCACGACAGCTTCTCTCGCGCGAGCCGGTCATAGAGCGACTCTCCGCGCAGCAGCTCCATCACCGCGAACGAGACGCCGTTCTCAGTTCGAAAGTCGTGAATGGCCAGGATGTTCGGGTCCGAGAGCGCCGCAACCGCCTTCGCCTCCTCTTCGAACCGGTGCAGCGATTTCGGATCGTGCGAGGCTCGCTCGGCCACGATCTTGATCGCTACCTCGCGCCCGAGCCGCGTGTCGCGCGCCCGGTAAACTTCGCCCATTCCTCCCGCGCCGAGAGGCGCAACGATCTCATACGGTCCGAGGTGATCGCCCGGACCCAAAACATTGCTGCGATCAGGTTGCGCAGCGGGATTGCCCAAGTTGTTTTCCTTTGGCCGCCGATTCTATCGCCTAACCGATATGTCTGGTGGCCCAAACTCACGCCGTCAATGAGACGACATTATCCAGATGTGCGATTCGGCAAGCGGTCGTGAGGTAGAGCGTTCGGCCGTCGGGACCAACCGCCACACCGCGAATCGGCCGTGGCAGTAGAATCTCACGAACGTCCCTCGTGGCGACTGGTGCAGCTGAACGGGATCGAACCGTCGACCTCCTGAGTGCGATCTCCGCGTTTGTCTCGAGACATGCGCGGACACTTCCCGATTCAAGATTTTACCGTCGTCTGGACTTGTCTGGTTTGATCTGGCAAGTGTGAACTAGACGCGGAACTAGACACTCGAATTGCGAATTAAGTAACCCGGCTGTATTCGGCCGACTTTCCATCCGAGCAGTTCGCCTGCGTCGATCGTCGCAGCGTGAACGGCCTGCGCCGGCGTCATGCCGATTTCGACCAGCGCGCAAAGCTCGCGTGCATTCCGACGGTTCGGCAGGACGGACGCGTTGGTGCCAAGGACGATGCGCACGCCACGCGTGAATGCCATCTTCGCGTTTGTGAACGCGATATCGCGCCGGCGCTCGAGAGCCTCCACAGTCGCCGGCTGCGCGTTGGCGACAGCGAAGTCGAGGCGCGCGAGCGTCGGCATGAGTACGATACCGCGAGCTCGCAGTTCGGCGGCCGCAGTGTGGTGGATCAGACTCCCGTGATCGATCGAGTGGACGCCGGCGTGCGCCGCGGCGAGGATCGCCCTCGGATTCTGCGCGTGCGCGGCGACTTTGCGTCCTCCGCGATGAGCTTCATCGACAATCGCGGCGATCATCGGCTCATCGAGCTCGAGCGCATCCGCATCGACGAGGCGAGGGTTTCAGATTTGCTCGATCGAGCGATCCTGGAAACCGAAGGATGATTATCATCGCTGCCTCGAAACAGCGGCAAGCCGGAATGACGGAAAGAAATAATGAATGTGTGATTCCACTCACGGCTGCCTCCGCCTGGGAGCGTTACATTAAGGCCTAACTCAAACACAGCGGTCATTTCCAAGGGGGCGTAACCAACGCCCCCTTTTTGTTTTTGAGTATCCGACTCCTGCGCAGGGCGGCCGGCACCTGAACCATAAAGGAGAAGATATGTTCACGCGAAAGTCGTTGTTTGTTGCAGTAGCGATGTTTCTAGTTGCAAGCGCCGGGTTCGCCCAGAGCAGCGGCAATTTTAGCTACGGGACGAGCCCTCTGAACCAAATCGGCTGCACGCTGCAGAAGAGCGGTCAGATCACGGGCGGAGAACAATGCCAAATTAGTTGTACTCTCGACGCCTCTGGCAACAGCGTCTGCACCGAGGCTAGCGGAACCTGCATCGACCACGCCGTAGCCGGGATCAAGACCTCATCCGGCGCCGGCAACATCTTCGTCGTCAGGCCGTCGGCTGTCGTTGGCTTGTTGACCGATGTCACGGTAAGTTCGAAGCAGAACACCGCGAGCAGCTCCGCGCTGGCCGGCGTTGACTTCAAAGTCACCGTCAGTGGACCTAACGGGGAAGTGCCTGTCGTTCCAAGTGGCTGGGTGACCTACGACTCCCGTTACATCCAGATCAGCACCAACCTTTTCCAAGCGCTCGCCGCCCAGTGTCTGGCGATTGACGGCGGCTGCATCATTTCCTTCGACGAGAGCACCGTTTCGGCGCACAGCTTTGATTTCCTCGCCGGAGGGCCTCTCAATCCTCTCTCGTCGGGTCAGTACACCGTCACGACAACCTGGCAGTCCGCCCTTGGCGGTAGTGGAATCAGCGAAGCTCTGACCTGCGTGGGACCATTGAACCTGACCGTGCAGCAAAATAAGGTTTTCAGCTTCAACACGATCAACAGCAACCCGTAACCGCAACCGTATCGGCAATGCAAGTCAGGCCTCGAGCCACCAGGCTTGAGGCCTGACTTATCGCTTCAAGAGGAAAACAAAAGGAGAAACTCAAGATGAGTTCATGGCTAAGGCGCGTTTCCCTCTGCACTCTTATGATCCTGCTATACGCGAGTGTTTCCGCCGCAGCGGACTTCGCTTCCGCGAAGCGCGCTTATGAGAAGAAGGACTACGCTGCCGCGCTCAACGAATTCACGCCTCTGGCGCAGCAAGGCAATGCCGACGCCCAGCTCTTTCTTGGCAAGATGTACATGATGGGCGAGGGTGTTCTAAAGGATTCCGACCAGGCACTCAAATGGTTTAAGGCGTCCGCTGCGCAGGGCAACGGGGATGCGCAGTTCTTCGTGGGTTCTATTTATCTGATGCCTCGAAAGGACGTCGTCGAGGGAGCGAAGTGGCTGAGGCTTTCTGCTGAGCAGGGAAACCAGGATGCCCAGTGGCTCCTCGGCAAGGCCTACCTGAAGGGTGACAAGGATCTTCCGCGCGATCCAGTGCAGGCTGAGATGTGGCTGCGGCTAGCCGCGAAGAACAATCTGGAGTTCTATCAGAACACGGTCCATCGGGCTGAGGGACAGATATCGGCGGCCGAGATCGCAAAGGGCAAAGCGCTGGCCGACGCCTGGACGCCGAAACGCGGACTGCGGCCCGGGTGTGACGTGAACGTGAGGGCCGACGGTAAACCGTAGTCAAAAACGGAAGCCGTGATCGCGCGCGAAAATCAGCGTTTGCGCCCGCGTCCCCACGCCGGGCTTGTCGTAAAAGCTCGAGATGTGGTTCCGCAATGTCTTCTCCGAAATCGATAAACGCTT
>QHVY01000137.1:3846-10035 GCA_003223695.1 Acidobacteriota bacterium | reverse complement strand
CTGACTCGCTCACGCGCCGTTCTCGACCCGATGGCGCAGCGACTGGCATCCATCGCCGATCTCGAACGTCTCGCTGCACGCATCACGTTGCGCAACGCATCGCCGCGCGAATGCCTGACACTCGCCGACTCGCTGATTGCCGTGGACGATCTTCGCGGCGTCATGGCGCCGCTGCGAGGGCCGCTGCTCGCGTCGCTGCGCGATCGACTCGATCCGCAGCGCGATGTCATCGATCGAATCGCGGCGACCGTCGCGGACAACGCTCCGCTGAGCGCACGCGAAGGGGGAGCGATCCGAAGCGGCGTCGACGCGGAGCTCGATTCACTGCGCGCGATCGCCCGTGATTCGAAGTCAATTCTCATGCAGATCGAAACGCGCGAGCGCGGACGCACCGGCATCGGATCGCTGAAAGTCCGATTCAACAATGTGTTCGGCTACTACATCGAGGTCTCGAAATCGAATCTCAGCCGCGTCCCGCAGGATTACATTCGCAAGCAAACGCTCGTCAACGCGGAGCGCTTCATCACCCCCGATCTGAAAGAGCTCGAGGAAAAGATCACCGGGGCGGAATGCTCGAGGCGATCTCGCGATCGGCGACGAAGATTCTGGCAACTGCCGGCGCAGTCGGGCAGGTGGACGCGCTCTGCTCATTCGCAAGCATCGCCGGACGTAACCGCTACGTTCGCGCCTCGCTGAGCGATGCGGCAGAGATTGTCATCGAGGATGGCCGCCATCCGGTGATTGAAGCGATCGCCTCTGAGCGCTTCATTCCCAACAACACTGAGATCGTGCGCGATGGCAACGGAATCCAAATCATCACCGGGCCGAACATGGGCGGCAAGTCGACATACCTTCGCCAAGTTGCGCTGATCGTGCTGCTCAATCAGGCCGGCAGCTTCGTGCCGGCAGCGTCGGCGCGCCTGGGCATCTTCGATCGCATTTTCACGCGCGTTGGCGCATCTGATCAGCTCGCGCGCGGTGAGTCGACATTCATGGTGGAGATGCACGAGACGGCGAACATTCTTCACAATGCAACCGACCGTTCGCTCGTCGTGCTCGATGAAGTCGGACGGGGAACGGCGACATTCGACGGTTTGTCGCTCGCCTGGGCCATCATCGAGTATCTGCACGATCACCCCACACGGAGCGGCATCACGCTCTTCGCGACGCATTATCACGAGGTCACCGACCTGGCGAAGACGAAATCGCGCGTCGCGAACTTCAACGTCGCCGTCAAGGAATGGAACGATCAGATCATTTTTCTGCGCAAGGTCGTCCCTGGCGCTGCGGACAAGAGTTATGGAATCCAGGTGGCAAAGCTCGCCGGAATCCCTTCCTCGGTCATTGACCGGGCCCGCGAAATCCTCGCTACCCTCGAGCGGAAGGAGCGCGATCTGGTCGAAGAAACGCGGGGGCATGCTCCGTCGCACCAGCTTTCGCTCTTCGACTCCCGCGAGCGGGACGTCATTGACGCTCTGCGCATTCTGCAGCCGGAGGCGATGACGCCGATTCAGGCACTGAACGAGCTACAGCGTTTGAAGGAGAAGCTGGAGAAATAGTTGTCGGTTGTCAGTTGTCTTCGGTCGGGCGGGGACAACCGACAACTGACGACTGACAACCCTGTTACGATGACCGCGGAATGCACAACGATGTCTTAGGCATCGGCCTAACGGGGAAATCGCTGACCGATCTCGAGCGCAGGATCATCAGCGAGACCAGCCCGTACGCGGTGGTCCTTTTCGGACGCAATGTCGCCGACGCGAAACAACTTCGCGAGCTCATTCGCGAAGTGAAATCCATCGCCCGGCGGCCGCCGATTTTCATGATCGACGAAGAAGGCGGCCGCGTCGACCGTCTGCGTCATCTGATTCCCGCTCTGCCGAGCGCGGAATCGTTCGGCGAAGGAGATCAGCCCGTCGAGCTTGCGGCGTGGCTGGGAAAAGTGATCGGCATGGCGTTGCGCTACTTCGACATCGAAGTCGATCTCGCTCCTGTCGTCGACATTCGCGGCGATGTTTCTCCGAAGGGCCTCGAGCGCCGCACGTTCGGACGCGACCCCGAGGGCGTGATCGAGATCGCGGGGGCGTTCATGGACGGCTTGCAGCGCGCAGGCACCGGCGCTTGCCTGAAGCATTTTCCCGGAATCGGAATCGGATCCGCGGACCCGCACTACGGCGCGACCGTGATCGACGTTTCGTTCGAGGACTTGCGCAATCGCGATCTCGTTCCGTTTGCCGCGCTGGGCAACAAGGCCGGCGCGATCATGATCGGTCATGGAACCTATCCGCAGATCGACGAACCTGACCTGCCGGCGACGCTCAGCCGCCGCATCGCAACCGAGCTTCTGCGCGACGTCGCCGGATTCGACGGCCTGGCCATCAGCGACGACATGGAAATGCACGCAGTGTCCGATTATGGCTCTTACGAGTTCATCTCCGAGCGCGCTCTGCTCGCGGGCAATGATGTAGTGATGTTCTGCAGTCATATCGAGCGCGTCCCGGAGATCCAGCAGTTCCTCGCCGCGAAGGTGAAGGAGGACGGCGACTTTCGCGCTCGCGTCGAAGAGGCCGCCGGCCGCGGCGCGAAATATAGTCAACATATTGACTATATTCGACGTGAAGGATTGCCGCCGGCGGCGAAATTCGACGACGTCCTCGAGGAAGCCTCACGATTCGTCGAAACGTTTGAGAGGACGCGCCGGGAAGTGGTCACCACCGACACCGACCGCCGCAAAGGCTCCCGTACCCCCGGCACCGGCCGGACAGGACGCGAGGAGTGGACCTAAACCAAGTGCCCAGTGCCCAGTGCCCAGTGCCGAGTAGAGATTAGACATAACTGGGCACTGGGCACTGGGCACTGGGCACTTCGTATAACCTTCGACGAAGTTTTTCGTCTTATCTCAAGATCGCATGAAGATCCGCACCGCGCTTGTGCTCGCCTGTTTTCTCCTTTCCGTACTCCCCCTCGGAGTGATCGTCGTCTATTCGTACTTCGCCTCCGGCCGTGCGCTGGAATCGGCCTACCACGCGGAGGCCACGAAGCTGACGGCGCAAATGGATCGCCGGCTGACCACTCTCCGCGACGAATTGCAGGAGAGACTGGCGGAGGTCTCGGCGCTCCCGAATCCGTCTGAGGGAAACGTGCTGATGACCATGGGCGATGCGGCGTCGCTCGTCGACTCCCTCGAGATCCATCCCGTCGGCCCCGTTCCCACTCCGCATCCGATGGTGATGAGAATGCCCCGCTTCAAAGCGCCGCGATTCTCCTTCTCAGACGCGCAACACGCGCAGTTGAAAAAAATCTCGCAGCTCGGCCGCGAGATGGGCTCTCACTCGCTCACGCCCGAACAGCGCGGCGCTCTCCAAAAGCAGCTCAACGACGCGCAGACCACATTCAATGACTCGATGCAAGAGGCGCAGAAGGAGTTCAGTAAAAACCTCGAGGCGCATCTTCAGGAAGCAGAAAAGCAACGCGAAGAAGCCATGCGAAGGGCGGAGCAACAACGCGAACAGCAGTTCAATGTGCCGATGACCGAGAGGGGGGCCGTCGTCGGCAACCTAAAGGCGCACGTCAGCACGGACCGCATCATTCACCGCATTCTCAACGCCTCGCCGGAAGATGCCGACGAACGCAACGAGATCGCCTTCGCCATCGATCGCGGCGGAGATGTCTACACGCGCACCGAAGACGAGCGGCAGCGGCTCGACAAGCTCGGAATCCCGCAAAAGATCGCTGCCGGTAGGCCGCTGAACGACATCCGCAACTGGATCGTCGTGCTGCGCCGCGATCCACAAAGCGGACTTCAAGTCGGCGTGGCCAGACCTTACGGCGAAGATCTCGAAGGCTTGCGCAAAGCGGCGGCGAAGAACTTCGGCTATGGCATCGCCCTGATTTTCGTGGCCCTCATCGGCATCGTGCCGATCGCCAATCACATCACCGGCGATGTGGAGCTGGTGACGCGCGGCGCGGAGCGCATCGCCCACGGCGATCTATCCACGCGTCTGCCGGTGCATTCGAAAAATGAGATCGGGCAGCTCGCCACTGCATTCAATCGCATGGCTGAGGATCTCAGCGTCCAGCAGCAGCGGATTGTGGAGCAGGAGCGTGCCGCTATCGAGTACGAGCGCAAATCGGCTGAGCTCGAGGAGGCGAGGCGATTCCAACTCTCGATGTTGCCGAAAGAAGTGCCGCGGCTCGACGGCTACGACATCGCCGTCTTCACGCACACGGCAACGGAGGTCGGCGGCGACTACTACGATTTTCATGTGGATGACGGCGGAGTGGCCATCACGATCGGCGACGCAACCGGACACGGCGCGCGCGCCGGCACGATGGTCGCGGTCATCAAAGCGCTCTTCGCCGGCTACTCCGACGCGCAGACACCGGCAGATTTTCTCCGCGACGCCACTGAAAAAATTCGCCGCATGGACCTCGGCCGTATGGCCATGGCCCTGCAGCTCGCGCGATTTCAGGGATCTGACGTGACGATCGCCTCAGCAGGAATGCCTCCGACCTACGTGCATCGCCGCAACGACAACTCTGTCGAGGAGATCTCCGTAGGTGCAACGCCGCTCGGCACGCTGGGTGATGATTACCGCGATGCGCGAGTCGAGCTCGGACCCGGCGATACGATGTTGTTCATGAGCGACGGCTTCCCCGAATTGATGAACGCTGCCGGACAGCAACTCGGGTACACCGCATCGATTGAGGCCTTCGCGGCCGCGGCAACGGCGCGCGATGCGAACGGAGTCATTGCCTCGCTGGAGAACGCTGCGCGAAACTGGCACGGCGACCAGGCGCCAAACGATGACGTGACGTTCGTCGTCGTGCGTGCCGTATAGAATCTCTCGACAATGTCCAAAATCGTTCGGCTCGTCGTCGTCGCCGTTCTGCTCACTCGCGCATCGCTCGCCGCGAGTCACGCGGAACAAATCGATGCGCTTCTCTCCGCGTACAACCAGAAGCGGCAGTTCAACGGCTCCGCGCTCGTCGCCGAAAAGGGCAACGTCATCCTGAAGAAAGGCTACGGGATGGCGAACATGGAATGGCAGATTCCGAACACGCCCGACACGAAATTCCGACTGGGCTCGATCACCAAGCAGTTCACGTCCATGGTGATCATGCAGCTCGCCAACGAGGGAAAGATCTCGTTGGACCAGAAGATCACCACATATCTGCCGGACTACCGCAAAGACACCGGCGACAAGGTCACGGTGCGCAATCTGCTGAGGCACACATCGGGCATTCCGAGTTACACCAGCCTTCCAGGATTTTTCGAAAATCAATCGCGCGACCCGTACGCGGTGGCCGATTTCGTGAAGAAGTACACCAGCGGAGATCTGGAGTTCGAACCGGGATCGCAGTTTTCGTATGACAACTCCGGCTACTTCCTCCTCGGCGCGATCATCGAGCGCGTCACGGGCAAGACATACGAGGATGCATTGCGCGAGCGAATCTTCGATCCCCTCGGCATGAGTGACAGCGGATACGACCGCTCTGCCCGCGTGATCCCCAAGCGCGCCGCCGGGTACGTCCTCGCCACGAACGGCTACGAAAATGCGCCGTATCTCGACATGTCCATTCCTTACGCCGCGGGATCGCTCTACTCGACTGTCGAAGATCTCTACAAATGGGATCGCGCGCTATACACGGACAAGCTTCTTCCCGCCAATCTGAAGAAAACAATGTTTACGCCGGTGCTGCACGATTACGCCTTCGGATGGTCGATCAGCACGATGAAGCTCGACGATAGCAAGACCGAGGTGCCGACGATCGGCCATGGCGGCGGGATCAACGGGTTCAACACGGTCATTATCCGCATGCCCGAGACACAGGATCTCGTCGTTCTCCTCGACAACACTTCTCGCGGCGACAGACTCGATGACGTCGCGCACGGCGTCGTCGACATTCTCCACGGCATCCCCGCATCCCCGCCCAAGTTCTCGCTCGCCGACGAGCTGATGAAGATGATTTTGTCGACAGATGCCGATCATGCGATCGCTCGTTACCGCGAGATCAAGGCGAACGAGCCGGGCAAATACAATCTTCGCGAATCCGAGCTCAACACTCTCGGCTACATGTTGCTGACGCGCGGCAAGAAGGGCGATGCGACCAAGATCTTCCAGCTCAACGTCGAGGCCTATCCGAATTCATGGAACGTTTACGACAGCCTCGGCGAAGCGTATGCCG
>QHVY01000137.1:0-3835 GCA_003223695.1 Acidobacteriota bacterium | reverse complement strand
CGAATGCGGTCGAGGCGCTGAAGCGGCTCGAATCGCCGGCAGCAACGACCGATCGGCCGCTGCTCGACAAGTATGTCGGTACCTACGAGCTCGCGCCCGGATTCAACCTGACGATCACACGAGAAGGCGACGCGCTCTTTGGACAAGCGACAGGCCAAAGCAAATTCGAGATGGTCGCCGACTCGCCGACCGAGTTTCATCTTAGTGTGGTCAAGGCGTCGATCACCTTTGCGGCGGACGGCAGCGCGCTGACGCTGCATCAGAACGGCCGCGACGTTCCCGGAAAACGAATCAAGTAGCGCGGATCGGCCCGATCGTCTTGCGCATCAGAAATTCGGACGCGCCGTCGATCAGATAGTTCTTCAATTCACCGATCAGTTCATATCCGAGTCGTTCATACAGAACGCGGGCGCGTGGATTGAACGACGACACACAAAGAAAGACAGTCCGCGTGCCTCGTTGACCACGCAGACGGTCTGGATGTAGGCAACGAACGCGCCGCGCATGTTGATGATGATGAAACCGAGGAGTTCAGAGGCGTCCGCGGCGACGAAGACCTCGCGTGTCGCATCCTGGACGAGCTTCAACGACTCATCGAAATTCCGGCCGATGGTGATCCACGGTTCGGTCGCACACATCATCTCCGCGCAGCGGCGCGCCTCATCTTCGCCGGCGATCGGACGGATCTCTTCCATGCGATGATGTTGTCATGTTTCCGGCGTCCTATCAGCGTTACGTGGATCTCGTTCCTGAGTCCGACATCGTCGCCGCATTGGATGAGCAGGGGAGGAAGACAGCCTCGCTGTTGCGCTCCATCGACGATGAGAAAGCATCGTTTCGATATGCGCCGGACAAGTGGAGCGTGAAGGGAGTGGTGGGACATTTCACCGACGCCGAGCGGATCTTCACGTATCGCGCACTGGCCATCGCGCGCGGGGAGAAGAAATCGCTGCCTGGTTATGATGAGAATGCCTATGCGACGGCGGCAGATTTTGATCGCCGGTCGATGCGCAATCTCGTGGACGATTACGAAGCCGTTCGCCGCTCGACGGTCGCTTTCTTCAAGAGTCTTTCCGAGGAGGCGTGGAGTCGGAGCGGAGTGGCGAATGATGCTGCGGTCGATGTCCGCGGGCTGGCGTACATCACGATCGGCCACGAGCGGCATCACTTACGCGTATTGCGCGACCGATACGGAGTGTGATGCTGCGGTCGAGGTGAACATTCCCCTCCACCCACCCGGCACTCTTCGCCTCGACTTCCGCGAAAAATTTCTGCAGGTGCACGCGCGCACTCACCAACCCGCCCAACCGCCCGCCACGGTCGCGAAAAAGCTGATGTGCAGGCTGTCGCCATAGCGCGACGCGAATGCGATCCTCGAGCGCTGCTTCCGCGCCGGGAAAGCTGCGCTCGTGGTTCACGTAATCGTGGAGAGCGACGAAAAGCTTGGGATGAATAAAGGAGTTGAGATCGATCGTGTAACCGAACGGCGTGAGCACGTGCGCCGCGGCGGCGTTGAAGCGGCCACCGGAAACGCTGACGAGATTCGGATCGAGCAGGTTCAGCATCGCCAGGCGACCCTGACGGTGCAAATACGCGCGTTCAGCGTCGGTGAGGTCGCTCTCCCGAATGTAGCGCCGGAGACCGACACCTGATGGATGCATTCCGCGAGCGGTGTAGGGCTCATCGGGACGAAAAAGGTCGTACACCCACGCGGTGAAATCGTGCCCGGTGAAATCGCGACGACTGACGGCCGTGCCTTCATCGCGCTCCCACTGGTCGGTCAGCCGATTCGCCTCGGAAGTCGAGCCGGAGGCGATGTAAGCGATCGAATTGACTTTCACGAGTAAGTACAGCGGGACATTCCACGACGTGGCGCCGTCGAAGAAATGCTGACGCTCGAGCCGCAGCACCATCGCGTGCTCACCTTCGATGCCCGCCTCGTGCGCGCGGACGAAGTCCGAAGGATGATCGCGCTTCATGCGCACGAGGTTGTCGTCGGAAACCGATACACCTCATCGAAGCTCGGCACGCCGCGATTCTGCAGAACTGCGCGATGAAACTCCTCGTGGACCCACGTGTCGCTCAGCGGCAGGGGAAGGCCCGCATCGACCGCGAGATCAAAGAGGATGATTTCCCAGTGACGGCGAATCGCGCGGTGCGATGTGTCGTAAAACGCCGCCGTCCATGACACCGCCTGCTCCATCGACGGAGCGTGAAAGCCGCGGGAGAAGTTGTCGGAGTCGAGGACGGTGATGTCTTGCGCCAGCGCGCTGCTGGCGAAGAGGAGAAGGAGAGCGGCCGTCCCGGCCGCACGCGCTGAGCGTCTCGCTCGGCGCGGCATTCCAGTGATCGGGCGAGGACGCCCGATCACGGCGGGCGGGACGCCCGCGCTCCTAAAAAGGCACTTCGTCGTCTTCCTCGACCTGGGTCGCCGGGCCCGACGCGGTTGTCTTGCGCGCTCCAGCGTAAGCGCCGGCGCCGTTCTCGTCGCGCTTCTTGTCCAGCATTTTCATTTCGCGCGCCACGATTTTCTTCCGCGATCGCTTTTGGCCGGTCTCTTTATCATCCCAGGTATCGGTGCGGATGGTTCCCTCGATGTAGACCAGACTGCCCTTGCGGAGGTACTGCCCGCAAATCTCACCCAGCCGGTCCCACGCCTCGATGTCGTGCCACTCGGTGCGCTCCTGCTTCTCGCCGCTCTTGTCGGTGAAGCGTTCGTCCGTCGCCAGAGTGAATTTCGCGACTGAGGTGCCGCTGGGGATCGAGCGGATCTCCGGGTCCTTGCCGAGCCGACCCACGAGAATGACTTTGTTGATCATTGTTGCGTTCTCCCTGACGTAATTTTAATGCGAAGCTCGCGATCGCGATCCATTTTCTACGATGCGTAGACAGGCGCGAGAGCGATGTAGCGAAGCACAGCAACGTAATGGCAGGCGCTGCCGCCGATGACGCAGAGATGCCACACGCCGTGCATATGCACGACCCGCTTGGAGAGGGCGAAGAAAATAATGCCGGCGGTGTAGATCACACCGCCCGCCGCAAGCCAGGCGATGCCGGCCGCCGGAAGAGCGCGCCTGAGCGGAGTAAAGGCGACGACGATCAGCCATCCCATCAGCACATAAAGCACAACCGAGATCGCACGGAAGCGCCCGTGCAGAAAGATATCCTTCATCATTCCTGCGAGCGCGAGCGTCCACACAATGCCGAAAAGCCACCAGCCCAAACGGCCGCGCAACGTCACAAGCGTGAACGGCGTATACGTGCCAGCGATCAGCAGATAGATCGACGTGTGGTCGAAGACGTGAAAAATTATTTTCGGCTTGCCGCGAAGGCTGTGGTACAGCGTCGAGCTGAGGTAGAGCACGATCAGCATGGTGCCGTACACGGCGACGGCAGCGATCGTTCGCGGGCGTCGCGATCAGGGCGAGCACCGTGCCCACCAGATGCGTAATGCTGTTGAACCGCTCCCCTCGGTACATCGCCGCACGGTAGCACATAGAATCGCCGATCGTGCGATGCGTGATTCAGCGCGTGCGCAGCGCTTCAGTTTCCGTCGGGGGAGAGACGATCGCCAGGATCGGTGCTGGCCTGCTCATACTCGGCGCCGTCGAGAAAGGCGACGGCGAACAGGCCATGCGCGACGCGGCGCGCAAAATCCGGGAGCTGCGAATCTTCAGCGACGACGCCGGCAAGATGAATCGCGATGTCGCCGAAGCCGGCGGCGCGATTCTCGCCGTGTCGCAATTCACGCTCGCCGGATCGATCGAACGCGGCCGCCGGCCGAGCTTCGACAATGCCGAGGAACCGGAGAGAGCGCGCGCGATGTTTGATCTCT
>QHVY01000085.1 GCA_003223695.1 Acidobacteriota bacterium | reverse complement strand
CGTCTGCAGCCGCGCGTCGACGGCGCGGTCGGGAATTGAGTCGGGATGCAACTGCTGCTCGATCCAGACATCGACTCCTTCTTGAAGCACTTCGTCGACCTCGCCCGGCCGCGGACCGAACGACAGCCGGTTGAGAGCATGCAGTGCGCGCTGCCGGTCGCTGCTCGCTCCGCTGAGCAGCAGAAAGGCGATCGCGCCAAGAACGAGACGTTTCATGCGTGTTTAGACGAATTACGAGGGGCGCGCGTTTACCGGCACGATCCATCCCTCGACTACTCGGGCATCGAAGCCGAAAAGCCGGCGGACGACGTCCGGTCTCATCAAATCCGAAGGCGGCGCATCGAGAGCGAGCGCTCCCTTCTGCATAACGAGCATGCGATCGCAGTAGGCGGCCGCCCAATTCAACTCGTGCGTCGCGTACACCACCGTCGCCTCGGTTCGCTTCACGATGTCGCGAAGCAGATTCGAGAACTGCTGCACGTGCGAGATGTCGAGCGATGCCAGCGGCTCGTCGAGGAGGATGAGCTTCGGACGCGCCGCGAGCACGCGCGCGAGAAAAACGCGCTTCCGCTCGCCTCCGGACATCTCGTCGAGATATCGATCCGCGAGATCGGCCGCATCGCACAATGCGAGTGCTTGCGCGGCTTCTTCGTAGTCCGCAACCTTCTCCCATTCGAAGCGCCCAAGAAACGGCGCGCGGCCGGAGACGACGACGTCGAGTGCGCGCATCGGAAATGTCGGATCGGGATCCTGCGGGAGATATCCGACGCGCTTCGCATACTCCTTCGGCGGCCACTCGCTGATGCTGCGTCCGTCGAAAGCGATCGTTCCGTCGTCGGGAGTGAGGACGCGCGCCACGATTTTGAGCAGCGTCGATTTTCCCGAGCCGTTCGGACCGGTGAGCGCAACGAGCTGCGCGCTTCCGACAGATGCGCTCACGTCGCGAACGGCTGCCACTCCATCGTACGAATACGAGACGCCGCGAATATCCAACATCAGCGGCTCCTCCGAAGCAGCGACAGAAAAAATGGGACGCCGAGGATTGCAGTGAAGGCGCCGACCGGGAGCTCGGTGGTGGAGAGCGCCACACGCGAGACCAGGTCGGCGAGCACGAGCAGGATCGCGCCGCCGAGTGTGGAGAGGGGAAGCAGAAGGCGAAAGTCGCGGCGCCAGATCAATCGCATCAGATGCGGCACGAGAAGTCCGACAAAGCCGATGATTCCGCTCACCGCCACCGCCGCTCCAGTGACGATCGATGACGCGGCGAATCCGACCAGCTTGATGCGTTCGACATCGACGCCGTGCGATTTCGCATCGTCCTCTCCGAACGCGAGCATGCGCAGATCGCCGGCGATCGTCACCAGCACGGCGAGCGACGCGAGCACGAACGCCAGTAGCAGAACGACATCGCTCCACGTCGNGAGCGCGTAGGCGATGAGGATGATCGCCGAGAAAAGCGCGTTGAGCACCAGGCCGGAGAGGAGCAGCCGCGTCGGATCGGTGTACTCGCGCCGCCGCGCCAGCAGAAACACGGCAGCAGTCGCGCCTAACGCGCCCGCAAATGCGACGATCGAGACGGCTCCGGGAATGCGTGCGAATCCAAGCGCAGTGGTCACCGCCGCGCCGCATGCCGCGCCGCCGGAGACGCCGAGGATGAAGGGGTCGGCGAGCGGATTGCGAAGAAGTGTTTGAAACGTGACCCCCGCGGCTGCGAGTGCGGCGCCGACGAGCGCGGCGAGCAGCACGCGCGGCAAGCGAATGTCGATCATCACGGTGCGCGCGGTGACCTCGCCGGCGAGCACGTCGCGCCAGGAGATCGTCGCCGTTCCGAACGTCGAGCCGGCGATCAACGCAACGAGCAGGATGAGGAGGAGGAGCAGCAGCGGACGGATCAATGCACGCGTTCCCACTGATCGAGAATCCGATTCAGGTCCGCCGCGGCGATGACCATCCGCGGGCCGGGGCGCGTGAACACATTCTCATCTACGGCGACGGCTTCGATGTGTACGTGCGAACGGCGCATCAAATCGGCGATCGCGTCCGGGGTCATTGATCGATTCGGATAAAGCAGCAGATCGGGCGGGTGGGCGGCGAAGGTCTCGAGCGAGTACTGCGGCCAGCCGAAGGCATCGACGGCATTGCGCGCTCCGGCAAGCGACAGCAGGTCATCGATGAACGTCGATCGTCCGGCGACATACAACGGATTGGTCCACACCGCAAACATCACCCTCGGCTGCCTGGCGCGACGTCTGCGCTGCCGTTCGAGAGCTGTAGTAATGGTTACTATAGCGTCGCAATCGGCGCTTCGTTGAATCGCGTTCATCGCCGGCGCGATCTGATTCAGCCGGTCCGTCGTGATCACGAGCAGCGGAAGGCGAACCGCCGCCAGCGCGCGGCGCAGGTTGGGATGGACATTCGACGAGCTGGCGATCACCAGATCGGGATGCAGCGACGTGATCTTCTCCACGTCCGGCTCGACGCCGCCGACTTTCGGCAGCCGCTTCACCTGTTCAGGATAATCGGAGAAGTTGTCCGTGCCGACAACCTTCGCCCCGCAGCCGGCGGCGAAAATCATCTCGGTGACATTGGGCGCGAGGGAGACGATGCGGCGAGTCTCGTGCGTCGTCGGCGTTGGTTGTGCACAGGCAAAAACGAGAAGAGGGATGAGGGCTGAGGGATGAGGGATGCGGCGCGTTAGGATTCGCCGCCTCCCTCCTCTTCCTCGAGATCGTTCGGGACGCCGAGGCGCGAGCATGCCGCGGCGTACATCTGTTTGGAGGCGTTGATCGCGTTCTGCAGCTCGGCGATCCGGTCCTTGACCTTGGAAAGCTCTTCTTCGATCTGTTCCTTGAGATCGCCGATTTCCTGTTTGGTGACCTGCAGCGTCGTCTCGTAAAACTTCCGCTGCTGATCCGTCAAAACTGCCATGGGCGGCGGATTATAGCTTGAAGTCCACCGGCACCGTGGTCCAGGACTTGACGCGTACGCCGTCTTTCATCGGCGGCGAAAACGTCGAGTTGCGCACGATCTGCATTGCTGCTTCATTCAGACCGACAGGCCTGTTGATCGGCCGGATGATCTTTACGTCGAGCACGCGGCCGGTCTCGGAGATCAGCGCGTTGATGAGAACGGTCCCTTCGACGCGCTGTATGCGCGCCATTTGCGGATATGGCACCGCGGCGCGGCGCAACATGTGAGCCTGAACGTCTTCGGAACCTGATGCCACCAGATCGCCTTCACGCGTCTTCGGAGTTTCAGCGACGGTAGCCGTCGGTTGGACCGGAGCAGGTTGCGGCTGGACGATCGGCTGCGGCACGGGCGCGGGCTGCTGTTGCACAATCGCCGGCTGCGGAACCGGCGCCGGAGGCGGCTGAACGACCGGCTGCGGCTGCGGCACGACGCGCTGCAGAATCGGCGTTGATGGTTGCACCGCGGCCTGCTGCCGTCGTCGTCGCGCCTCGTCCTCGAGTTTCGCGCGCTCAGCGGCCAGGCGCTTCTGCACTTCTTCATTCACCTTTGCCGGATCGAGAGCCGGCGGTTGTGTCGACGGAGCTGCGGTCGCCGTGGCGACCGTATCGACGACTGGTGGCGGCGCGACCGACGTCGTGACAAGGCGAGTCGTTACCGGCTTCGGCGCCGCGACCGCCGTCTGCACGCGAGGTGCGGACGATTTTGACTGCCCTCGCCACCACAGAAATCCGCCGATTCCGGCGGCGATGACCACCACCGCTGCCGCCGCAATCAAAGCGATTGGCGCCTTCATCTCGCGCGGTCGCGGGCCTTCCCATGTCGGCATCTTTACGCCTGCAGGCTGCGGTGTAGCGGCGGCCGTATCGGCCGCCGGGCGAGCGGGGACGCTCGCCCCTACACTGACCGCGGCCGGCTCTACCACCGGCGCCGGCGCAATCACCGGAATCGCGGTGTTGAGCCGATGCATGTAGATCGCGAGGTCGGCGCTGGTCGGCGTTGGCCTCATGTCGTAGAGCACGGCGTCGATATCGCGTGCCATCTCCGCAGCGGTTTGGTATCGATTCTCCGGCTCCTTCGCCAGCGCCTTGAGAACGATGCGATCCGTTTCGGCCGTGACCTCTTCGTTGAATTTCGATGGAGGCTCAACTCGCGCTTCGCGCACCTGCTCGAGAATCGACATCTCGTTGTCGCCGGTGAAGAGCTGCCGTCTGGTCAGCATCTCGAACAGCACTGTCGCCAGCGCGAAGATGTCTGAGCGGCGGTCAATCGTCTTTCCCCACGCCTGCTCGGGTGACATGTACTGCAGCTTGCCTTTGAGCGCGCCGGCCTGCGTGTGCGATGCCTTCGACGCTGCCTTGGCGATGCCGAAATCGCAGAGCTTGATGTCGCCCTCTTGTGAGATGAGCACGTTCTGCGGAGACACATCGCGATGAACGAGGCCCATGTCGCGATTCTCGAAGTCGCGTTTGCGGTGTGCGTAATCGAGCGCCGCGGCAACTTTCGAAGCGATGAACAGCGCCAGCTCGATCGGCAAGGCGTGGTCGCGCTCCTGCCCGCGCTTGAGAATCGTCTTCACATCGTACCCATCGACGTACTCCATCGCGATGTAGTACGAGCTCTGAATTTTGCCGAGGTCGTAGATGTGGATGATGTTGTTGTGGTTGAGCTGCGCCGCGAGCTTTGCTTCGTCGATGAACATGTCGATGAACTCGCGGTTGTCGGAGAGATGCGGCAGAATTTTCTTGATCGCTACGATCTTCTGAAAACCCTCCACTCCCTTCATCCTCGCTTTCCACACCTCGGCCATGCCGCCGGTAGCGATCTTCTCGAGCAGAACGTATTGGCCGAATCGCACACCGTCCGTCGGCTCTTCTTCTTCGACTGGCGGCGGAGCCGGCGCCGGTGAAAAGACCGGCACCGCGATGGGAACCTTCTCCTCCTGCACCGCAACTTGCGGAACTTTTTTCGGGCGAGAGGTCATCGTCAGATCGGCAATCAGCTTGTCGAGCTCCGCGGAGCCCGGCTGCGTTTTCGGCTTCGGGGCCGGAGCGGGATTCTTCATCACGCCCGAGAGCGTGGTTTCAACGAGTTTGTCGATGTCGTCTTTGGAATTCATGGGCTTTTTCGCTGGGGCGTGGGTCTCCTCGAAAACGTCGCCGAAAATCTGATCGGAAGTAAGCTGCCCTTCCAGACGGCCTAACATCTGATGCACCTTGCTCAGGAAGTCGCCTTCGGAATACGGCTTTGGAAGGATGTCGGTAGCGCCGAGGCGGATGGCGTCCTGTTTGGGGTGGTTGCCGGTGTAGCCGGATACGGTGAGCAGAATCGGCGTCTGCTGCAGATGCTCGCGTTGACGGATCGCGTGAATGAGATCGCTCGTGTTTGTCTTCGGGACGATCGACGAGACCACGATGAGTTTTGGGTTTGTATTGTCGAGCGCGCGAATCGCTTCATCGCCGTCGTGGGCGAACGACGGCTGGACCGGCTGACCAGCCAGGGCCTGCTTGACGCGGTCGGTGTACCGCGGCTCGTACTCGATAACGAGAATGTTTTCAGGCATGTACGCTAGGACGGAATGATTAATTGTGGCACAACACACAATAAATTTGAAGGAGTTGAAAAATAGAACTGCAAGGCGCTCAGCGCAGTAATGGTAATGGATGCCGATGCTCCAGTCGCTGCCGCCCGTGATCGCCACGTTCGCGCCCAGTGCGCCGGATAGCCGGCTCAGCCGTTTCGCCGCCAGCGATCTCGAGGCGTTCGAGTCGCTGTTCCGCGAATATCAAGGGTCAGTGTTCACGTGGATCGTCAAGATCGTGCGCGACCGGGGCGCGGCGGAGGATCTGACGATCGAAACATTCTGGCGTATCTACCGAGCGCGAGCGCGATTCGATCCGCGCCGCAGCTTCGCCGCATGGGCCCGGCGCATCGCCACAAACGTTGCGATCTCGCACATGAGGCACGCAACGTGGCGCCGGCTCTCCAGCCGGCGCGATGAGCCGGCTGAGAGCCGGCTCTACCTCGATTCTGATCTCGGAGTTCGTGAAGCGATCATTCGCGCATTCGGCACTCTTCCGCCGAAACTCCGAGCCGCCGCGACGCTCGCGCTGATTGAGCAAGAGCCATACGACGAAATCGCCTCTGCACTCGACATTTCTGTCGGCGCGGTGAAGTCGCGCGTCTTTCGTGCGGTTCACCTGCTGCGAAAAAAACTCGAGAGGATGGGAATCACTCCATGACCGATGAACGCCTGCAGTCTCTGTTGCGCGATGCGATCGATCGCGCCGATTCCGAATTGAAGCGTGACCTGTGGCCGGCGATGCGTACGCGGCTCGATGCGCGCACGATCCGCGTCTCCCCCTTCGACTGGGCACTCATTGCAGCGGTAATCGCGTGGGGAATCCTTTTCCCCAATGCAGCTCTGGCGCTGCTGTACCACCTGTAAAAAGAGGAGGAACCATGAATCAGCATCCTTACATTCGCGCGTACATGGCCGGAACGCTGGTGCCGACGCTTGCTCTTCTCGTGGCCATGATCGTCTTTACGCTGGCGCGCTACATCTACAACATTCCGGTGCCGATCGAGCGGGTGATCGTTTTCCCGATGGCGGTCGTGCCTAACCTGTGGGGAATCTGGAACGTCCTGTATGTTGCATCACTTTCCCGCCGCCATGTCTCCATCGGCGCGTTCG